>JBDSBS010000683.1:0-3558 GCA_039921435.1 Planctomycetota bacterium
TCGCCCGCAGGGGCGACCGGCTCACTCGATCTTTGCGGCCGTCGTCCGCAGCCCGTCCGTTCCAGGTCTCAACTACCGACGCCACTGCGCCGATGAGAGTCGGCCGTGCCAGCTTCCGCGACCACCTCGCCAGACCGTCGGCGGCAGCGCCGCGAACGCCGCGCACTGGTCGTGTTCGGCATTCTGCTGCTGAGCTTTCTGCTCTACGCGCCGTCGATCGGCAATGACTTCACGTGGGACGATCGATTCGCGGCCATGGGCAGCGGGGCGCGCCCCCATCCGCTGGTCGCGCAACTGCACCCGCTCGGCGACTACTTCGCCAACAACTGGTGGCCACAGCACAGCCCGTCGAGTCAGGCCTACCGCCCACTGACGACGTTGTGGTTTGCTCTGCGCCATGCAGTGTGTGGCGACCATGCCCTCGTCGCGCACCTTGCCAACGTGCTGCTGCACACGGCTACCGTCGGCCTTTGCTTTCTCTGGCTGCGACGGCTCGGCGCCGGCTTCCGGGGCGCTGCGCTCGGTTGCCTGGTGTTTGGCCTGCACGCGATCCACAGCGAGTCCGTTGCCAGCCTGGTCGGCGGCGCCGAGTTGCTGGCGCTGACTTGCGGACTCGGAGCGTGCCTCGTACTGCAATGCGGACTCGCGGCCGGGCGCCGACGCTTTTGGCTGCACTACCCGATCGGCGCCCTGTTGTTGTTCGCAGCGGCCTCGAGCAAGGAGAGCGGCCTGGCCTGGGTCGCGTTCGCACCACTCTGTGCGCTCGTACCAGTGGTACGGCGCGGGCAAACGTGGGCCTCGATGCGCGTCGATCTCGCCGCGCTTGCCGTAACGGCAGCGCTGCCGGCCACGGCGTACCTGGCCTTGCGCGCGCAGATGCTGGCAAACCTGCCCAACAATGTCGACCCTGCAGTCGGTCTGCTCGAGAACCCGCTGCTCGACCTGCCGGCGGCGGCGCGAGCTGCCAGCGGCGTGCTCGCTTGGGGCTACGGCCTCTTGCTGACGGTGTTCCCGTTCCGTCTGTCGACCGACTATGGTCCGAGCCAACTGCCCATCGTCGCCGCTGCGAGCGATTCGTGGGCGTTCGGCGCGCTCGCGGTCGCTGCCGCGTTCGCCGGCATCATGGGCTTGGGCATGCGCTACCGGCACCCACTCGTGTTCTTGGCGACGGCCTGCTTCTTCGGGTTCTCGGTCATGACGAGCAACGTGCTGAGGCCCGTGTTCATGCACTTCGCAGAACGCTCGTACGTGACGCCAAGCCTCGCGCTCGCGCTGCTCGTCGCATGGGCTGCACGCCGCATGAAGGGGCGAAGGGCACTGGCCTGCGCCGCGGCTCTCGCGGTCTGGTGCATAGCTTCCATCGCCACCGCGCTGCCGCGCAACTTCGTCTTCGCCGACGACACGACGCTGGTGCTCAGCGAAGTCCGGAACTCACCGCGCTCGGTCCGCATGCAGCTCTGCGCAGGCGCCGTGCACGCGCAACGCGGCGACTTCGCGATCGCGCGCGAACACTGGCAAACGGCAGCTGCGCTGGCGCCCGACCTGCCGCAACCGTGGATCGAGCTGGCGCGTCTCGCCATGCGGCGCGGCGACTTCGATGAAGCGCGCGCGTGCTTGCAGCGAGCCAGTGCCGGCGCGCCGCGGGAGCGGCGGCGTCTCGCGAATGTGCTGATGGCGTTGACTGCCGAGATCGGTCTCGCCGCGCCCCGCTGACGACCGCAAGGTCCCCCACGACCGAAGCGGCCGGTTCAGGGCAACAGTCGCCGCAGCACCTCGGCCCGACCGAGACTGTGCGCCTCGCAAAGCCGCCGCACCTCGCTGTCTTCGGGCCGCCCCACCGCGGCACCGCTGGGCAGGCGCGCGACCTTGAACACGACCGGGCCGAGGCTCGTCTCGCGCGTCTCCTGCCAACGCTCGAGCACGCAGCGCTGCACGCGATGCCGCCGCACGCCGAGCGACGACGATTCTTCGAGCAACAGGTTCGTGAGCGGGCCTGCGCGCGCGTCGTCGCAGAGCACGGTCAACAACAGCCCGGGCCGACCCTTCTTCATGTGCAGCGGAGTCGCGAAGGCGTCGACGGCGCCTCGCTGCAGCAACTCGTCGAGCAACCAGCCGACCTGCTCGCCGGTGGCCGTGTCGAGTTGGCACTGCAATTCGACGAGCTCGGTCGCCGAGGTCTTGTCCACCGAAGTGCCGACGGTGAGCCGCAGCAGGTTCGGCACCGCCGGGTCGTCGCGGGTGCCCGCACCGTAGCCGATGGCCTCGGCCACGAACGTGATCGGAACGTCGAACTCCGCGACGAGCGTGCGCAGCAGCGCCGCCCCGGTCGGCGTCGTGCGTTCGCCGGCAAGACCACCGCTGCGTACCGGGATGCCGCGCAGCAGCGCCGCCGTGGCGGGTGCTGGCACGGGCAACAGACCGTGCGCAGCCCGCACCGTGCCCGAACCGACGGCGATGCCGTTCGCGTAGATTCGTTCGACTGAGAGCAGGTGCGTGCCCAGGCACGCGCAGACGACGTCGACGATGGTGTCTTCGGCGCCGACTTCGTGGAAGTGCACTTCGTCGATCGAACAACCGTGCGCCGCAGCTTCGACTTCGCCGATGGCCCGATAGGTCGACAAGCAGCTCGCGACGACGGCCGCGGGCAAGTCGGCTCGCCGGACGATTGCCTCGATCTCGCGCAGGCCGCGGTGGCCGTGTGCAGCGTGCTGGCCAGGCAGCCGCACCCCGGCATGGCTCGAAGCCGCGGCCGCTGTGAAGGCGCCCTCGGAAGCACCCACGTCGACGTCGAACTTGGTGCCCGACAGCCCTCCGCGCAGGACCTTGGCCGCCCGGATCGAGACCGAGGGCAGCTGCAGCGAGCGCACCGCCGTCACCAACGGTGCCAGCGACACCCCGGCATCGAGCAAGGCGCCGACCCACATGTCGCCGGCAACGCCGGACCAGGCATCGAGCACTGCTATGCGCATCGTAGTTGCGGAACGGCCTTTGCCTCAGGGGAGGGAAGACGACGATGGTGGCGCTCGGCGGGCCATTTGGTCCAGCACCTTCCCAACACCATTTCGACGGTCATACTACGCGATCGTTATTGAAGTTGTGAACGCCACCCACACAATGCAGCCGCCGCAGCTCCGCCTCTTGCCGCGGCTGTGCCACCGAGCGAGCCGACTCTCGGCAGTGACGCGTTGCGCCATGTGGGTGCTTTCGATGTGCGCTTTCGCGCAGGCCCAGTCCGATGCCGACAGCCTGCAACGCCTCGTGGCTGGCGACGCCGCCAACCTCCTGCGCGACCCCGACCCGATCGTGCGCGGCGAAGCCGGGCTCGTTGTCGCGGCGTTGGCCAATCCGCAATACCACAGCGCGATCCTCAGCCTCGCGCGCGATCCCGAGGCACAGGCTCGCGAGCGCGGCATCGTAGCACTCGGCCTGCAAGCGACACCCGGCGTCACCAACTTGCTCGACGAGTTGTTGAGCGACTACCAGACACGCACGCAACCGGCGGGCATCGCCGCCGCGTTCGCGCTCGGCATCCTGCCCCCCGAACACGCGCCGGGGCTG
>JBDSBS010000684.1:0-7659 GCA_039921435.1 Planctomycetota bacterium
CGTGCAAGCGATCGATGAGCGGCACGATGAACCGCTTGTCTTCGTCGCGCACTGAGACGAACACCTTGCCCTCGCGCGGCAGCGTGTTGCCAGCACCGACCATCGCCTTGGCGAACGCCGTGCCAAAGCGGTCGTCGATGCCCATCACTTCGCCCGTCGACTTCATCTCGGGGCCAAGCAGCGTGTCGACGCCCTGGAACTTGTTGAACGGGAAGACCGGCGCTTTGACCGAGAAGTACGGCAGGTCGAGCCGTTCAACGAGCCCGACAGAGCGCAGCTTCTCGCCGAGCATCAAGCGCGCCGCGAACTTGGCCAAAGGCTGCCCGATCGCCTTGCTGACGAACGGCACGGTTCGCGAAGCGCGCGGGTTGGCTTCGAGGATGTAGACCTTGGGGCCACGCACGGCCCACTGCACGTTCATGAGGCCGATCACCTTGAGTTCGCGGGCGAGGCGACGCGTTTTCTCGCAGATCTCCTCCATGAGCCCGTCGGACAGCGTGTACGGCGGCAGCGAGCAGCTCGAGTCACCGGAGTGCACGCCGGCCTCCTCGATGTGCTCCATGATGCCGCCGATGATCACGTCCTCGCCGTCGGCGATGGCGTCGACGTCGACTTCGATGGCCGCGTCGAGGAACTTGTCGACGAGCAGCGGGCGCTCTTCGGAGAACGCGCGGTGCCGTTCCATGTAGCTGTCGAGCCCGCGACTGTCGTAGACGACTTCCATCGCGCGGCCGCCGAGCACGAAGCTCGGGCGCACGAGCACCGGGTAGCCGATGCGTTCGGCGGCGGCGAGCGCTTCTTCGGCCGAGGCCGCCATGCCGTTGGCTGGCTGGTCGATGCCGAGCTTGGTGATGAGCTTGCTGAACAGCTCGCGGTCCTCGGCGGCGTCGATCGAGTCGACGCTCGTGCCGACCAGCGGCGCGCCGTGTTCTTGCAGGCCGCGCGCGAGGTTGAGCGGTGTTTGGCCGCCGAACTGCACGATGACGCCGTGCGGCGCGATGCGGTCGACGACGTTCATGACGTCTTCGTGCGTCAGCGGCTCGAAGAACAGCATGTCGGACGTGTCGAAGTCGGTCGACACGGTCTCGGGGTTGCTGTTGACCATCACGGTCTCGTAGCCGAGTTCGCGCAGCGCCATCGCCGCGTGCACGCAGCAGTAGTCGAACTCGATGCCTTGGCCGATGCGGTTGGGGCCGCCGCCGAGCACGATCACGCGCTTTTTCTTGGTGGCTGCGGGCGGAGCGCTGCCCGCGGGCTGGTCGTCGACTTCGTCCTCGCTGCCGTCGTAGGTCGAGTAGAGGTACGGCGTGAAGCTCGGGTACTCGGCTGCGCACGTGTCGACGCGCTTGTATATCGGTACGACGCCGAGGCGCTTTCGGTGTTCGCGCACGGTCCACTCGCTGACCTTGCCGGGGCACGCCGCCGCAATCTGGCGGTCGCTGAAGCCGAGTGCCTTGGTCCGCCGCAGCAGCGTCGCTTCGAGGCCCTGCAGGCCGTTGGCGGTCGCAGCGAGCAGTTCCTGTTCGTGGCGCACGAGCGTCGCGAGCTGATCCAAGAACCACGGGTCGATGCGCGAATAGTCGTGGATCTCCTCGACGCTCATGCCGACGAGCATCGCGGCGCGGATCCAGTCGATGCGCTCGGCGCGCGGCGTGGCGAGGTGCGGTCGGATCGACTCGGCGTTGAAGTCTTCGGGCTTGCAGTGCGGCTTGCCCGGCACGTTGCCAAAGCCGTTGCGGCCCGTCTCGAGGCCGCGCAGGGCCTTCTGCATCGCTTCGCGGAACGTGCGGCCGATTGCCATCACTTCGCCGACTGACTTCATCTGCGTCGTCAGCACTGAATCCGCGGTCGGGAACTTCTCGAACGCCCACCGTGGGAACTTGACGACGCAGTAGTCGATCGTCGGCTCGAAGCAGGCCTTGGTGACCTTGGTGATGTCGTTGTCGAGTTCGTCGAGCGTGTAGCCGACGGCGAGCTTGGCCGCGATCTTGGCGATCGGGAACCCCGTCGCCTTGCTGGCCAGCGCCGAGCTGCGACTGACGCGCGGGTTCATCTCGACGACGATCATGCGGCCGTCGCGCGGGTGGATCGCAAACTGCACGTTGCTGCCGCCGGTGTCGACGCCGATCTCGCGGATGCAGGCGATCGCCGCGTCGCGCATGAGCTGGTACTCGCGGTCGCTGAGCGTCTGCTGTGGCGCCACCGTGATCGAGTCGCCCGTGTGCACGCCCATCGGATCGAAGTTCTCGATCGAGCAGACGATGATGACGTTGTCGTTCTTGTCGCGAACGACCTCGAGTTCGTATTCCTTCCACCCGGCGATCGACTCTTCGACGAGCACTTCGCTGTTGAGCGACATCGACAGGCCGCGGCCGCAGATCTCCTCGAACTCTTCGAGGTTGTAGGCGATGCCGCCGCCGCTGCCTCCCATCGTGAAGCCGGGGCGGATCACGCACGGTAGGCCGATCTGGTCGAGCGCCTGACGCGCTTCTGCCATCGAGTTGGCGAGGCGCGAGTTGGCGCACTTCAAACCGATCTTCTCCATCGCAGAGCGGAACTCGAGGCGACCCTCGGCCTTGGCGATCGAGGCGGGCTTGGCGCCGATCATCTCGACGGAGAATTTCGTCAGCACGCCCATGTCGTGCAGCTGCATCGCGCAGTTGAGTGCGGTTTGGCCGCCGAGCGTCGGCAGGATCGCGTCGGGCCGTTCTTGTTCGATGATCTTGGCTGTGACTTCGGGCGTGATGGGCTCGATGTAGGTCCGATCCGCCATCTCGGGATCGGTCATGATCGTGGCCGGGTTGCTGTTGATCAGGATGATCTTGAACCCGTCGGCGCGCAGGGCTTTGCAGGCCTGCACGCCGGAGTAGTCGAACTCACAAGCCTGCCCGATGACGATGGGCCCCGATCCCAGGATCAGGATGGAGTGCAGGTCCGAGCGGCGTGGCATTTCGGGCCGCGACTACACCGGAATGGGGGGGTTGGTGCGAGTGGAAACTGGGCTCCTGGCCGCGTCGGTTTCGTGGTGCCCCGAGCCGCGCGTGCAACACTTGTGGAGAACTCCTGCAAAGGTGTGCAAGCGCGCTGGGGGAGCATTGTCAGGCTGTAGTGGGCGCGAGCCGGGGCTGGTATTCTCGACCGTGGCCATGGGGATCTCCCCAGTCCACGAAGTCAATGCACGAGGTTGCAGAGCATGTCGATTCGAATCGCGGTGGCGGTGTGTGGACTGTTGGCTGTCGGTGGGGGTGCCGGGCTTCGTGGGCAGCAAGCCACGGCGTCGGTGCTTGGCGACGTGGAGAATGCCCGCGTTGCGGTTACCGCGGAGTCGACTCTGTTGGACGCGTTCTTCGCGGCCAAGGCGCGCCGCGCGGCTCTCGAACACGTGGTGTTGCTGCGGTTTGGCGGCGAGGAGCTGCTGGCTCTCGACATCGACCTCCTGACGATGCTCAAGACCGGCGTCACTACCGGCAACGTGCTCGTCAAGGCGGGGGACGTTCTTGTCATCCAGAACAAGCAGGGCTGGCAAGGTGCGAGGACCGAAACGGCCATCATCGATCTCGCCCTCGACTTGGCCATGCGCACCGAGTTGCCGTCGTCGTCGCGGGCCCAACTGCTCGGCTGGCGGCTCCGGAACGGTTCTGACGTGCGGCGGCGTCAGGAGGTTGCCATGGAACTGGGACAACTCGGCGCCGAGGCCGCGCCTGCATTGCAGTCATTGATTGCGGCACTGGCGGGCGAGCTGGCGGTGGCGCGCGAGGCGGCTACAGCGATCGGGATGATCGGGGCTGGCGCCAGGTCCGCGATCCCCGCATTGGAGAAGCTCGCCACGCACGCAGACGTGCAGCTGCGTGAACGAGCGCGCGCATCGCTGGTGCAGATTCGCAAGGCGCTGGCAACGAAGGGGTAGCGCAAGAATACCTCTACAGGTTCGCAACGGCGAGTGAGCGGCCGCGCGGGGCGTCACGCTGTCGCCGGAAGCAGCGTGTAGTTTCAGTCCGGCAGCACGTGATGGCGGTGCAGTTCAAGCTCGGCCATCTGTTTGTCGGGGATCTTGACGCCCTTCGGGTAGTGACGGCGAGTAGCGGAAGCGCCCACTTTGAGTCCGGTCGACGTGCTCGTCGTGCGCATGTAGTTGAGCATCGTCGGCAGGCGGTCGAGTGGCCGGCCTTGCCAGTTCAGGCTGATGGGAGCGAAGAGGCGATGCTCGGCCGGGTTGCACTTCGATGCGCCGGGCGGGTAGTGGCAGACGGTCACGCCGATGCCAAAGGGATCACACAGCTTGTGCTGAAGCGCATGCTTCCAGGCGCGCACCCGAGCGAAGTTGCTGCCACCGGAGTCGGCGAGGACGAGCAGATGATCCGCCTGCGTGTACATCCGCCGGCCCTCGTGGGTTCACCAGTGGACGAGGGCGTCGTCCGCGCTTCTGCACTTGCCTGCGCCTCCGCCTCGCTCACGAACGCCGCCAGGGTCGCGAGCAACGTTCCGTACCGCGCGAACCAGACGCCATTCCGGGCGGCGCGTTTGCGGTGTCGACGTGGAACGAGTGCACGTCGGTCCGCAGATCCGGGTCGGCGTCGCGTGGGAGCGGCGCAACAGCTCGATCGATGGCTCGTGGTCACGTTCGCGCAGGAATCGCAGATCGTCGCCGAGTACGTGTAGGGCCAAGCACCCCTCGGCCGAGGCCTGCGACCCCAGTCCGGCCAGCGCATCGTCGTCGAGCGGCACGCGATCAGCGTCGGGGTCCCGCGTTCCGGCCAGGTGAGCGATCTCGGCGAAGTCGCCGGGCAGCCGCCGCAGCCAGCGCACCGCGTTGCAGGTGCCGGCGAACGGCGCATCGAACAGGCTCGCCGCCGTTTGCACCGTGCGCAGCCAGTTCGGATCGTCGGGGTTCGATTCGGCCATGGGAGTGGAATCGCGGCGGCTCACTCCGGGGCGATCGCGGCGCGCGCCAGGTCGAGCAGTCCGGGGACCCCACCAAGAATCCGCCGGTATTCGCGTCACGCGGGCACCCATCTGGTGATCGATCCTGGTCACCCCTCCTCCCGGATCCTCATGCTCCCAATTCATGCCGCCCGCGTGTGCCTGTTCCTGCTGCCCCTGGCCAGTTTGCTCGTCGGTCGAGCGAGCGCCCAAACCGCGGCCTACCACGGGGTTTCGTCTGCCACCCACCAGACCCAGTTCACCTCCCTCAGCGGGCAGGGCTATCGCCTGATCTCGTTGAGCGTCGCCGGCTCGCTGGCTTCGCCGACCTACTCGGCGGTCTGGGAAGTCACCGCCGGCCCGGGTTGGGTGTCGTTGCACGACATGTCCGCCACGCAATACGCGGCCCAGCGCACGACGTGGATCAGCCAGGGTTACCGCGCCAAGATCATCACCGCCGCTGGCACCACGTCGTCGACGCGCGTGTTCGCCGCGGTGTTCATCAACGACGGTGCCAGTGTCTACGACACGATCTCGTTGACAGAGGCGGGCTTCCACTCGGCAATGGAGACGCAGCGCAGCGCCGGCCGCTACCCGGTCTCGGCCGACATCTACGGGGATGCGACCGTCGGTCACTTCTACACCGTGGTCTGCGAGCCCAACACCGGCGACATCGTGTGGGGCCACAATGTCGACGTCAGCTACACGGAGTTCGGCGAGACGCGGTTGGCGCACGGCGAACCCGACGTGCGCCTCGCGTGCATCGGCATGTCCGAGACGCAGCGTTACGTTTCCATCTGGTACGACCAGCGAGTTGGCACCGAGACCATCGCGTCCAACCAGACCGGTACCGGCTGGCAGAACATCTTCAATGCCGTCACCGGCAACGGCCACTACTCGCGCATGGTTGCCGCTGGCGGCAGCGGCTCGGCGCTGCGCTTCGCCGGCTCGTTCGCGCAGTACCGCACCCCGCGCGTGCGAACGTGGCACTACGAAGGCTCGTCGTCGTCGACGTTCGCCTCGCTCGACTCGTACGTGCAAGGCATCATGACCGCGCAGGGGCACCGCGCGGCAGCCATCGCGGTGGCGAAGAACGGCAAGCTCGTGCACGCGCGGGCCTTCACGTTGGCGGAGTCGAGCCATCCCATCACCTATCCGACCAGCGTGTTCCGGATCGGCAGCTGCGCCAAGCCGCTGACCGCGTTCGCAGCGCACGAGGCCGACGAACTCAACTACCTGAGCATGACGACGACGCCGGTGACCGCACTCGGCTTGAGCTCGGCTGTGGCCTGGTTCCCGCACGTGACTATGGGCGACATCCTCCGTTACACGAGCGGTGTGCGGCGCAGCTACACGCCCACCGAAGTCGCGGAATGGCTGAGCCCGTCGTCGCCGCAATATCCCGTCTCTATGGCCAGCGCCGCGAATTGGCTGGCGGCTCAATCGATGAACTACGACCCGAGTGCAGTGCCGACCTTGGCCGGCTACTCCAACTCGGCGTACCTGCTGGCGGCCGAAGTGATCCGCGTACGCACAGGGCAGTCGTACCTGACCTTCCTGCAGAACCACGTGATGGCGCCGCTCGGCATCACGCGCATTCGTACAGCACCGTCGGAGTACTCGGACTTGGCCACTGACGACGTGCGCCACCAGCTCGCCAGGTTGGACCTGCTGCCGAGCGAGCTCTACACGGACCGGCGCCGGCGCAGCGCGCAGTATGCCGAGGACCTCTACTTCAAGCGCGGCTCGGGTGGCATGGCCGCCAGCGTGGTGGACTACGTGCGCTTGCTGGCGGGCGCGTTCGACCTGCAAGGACCGGACTCGATCCTGTATCTCACGCCAACGCGGACGGCGATGCTGAACCAGCTGACGTTCCCGAAGTACGACGAGCCGAGCGAGACGTCCGACGTCTGCCTCGCCGGCATGGCATGGGAGCAGCGACCGGGTGGCGTCGTCTCGTACTCAAAGGGCGGGTGGCTGCCCACCAACGCGACCGCTGACGTCTGCTGGCGGACCGATGGCGTCTCGTGGGCGGTGTTCTTCAACTCCGGCCAGTCGGGCGCCAGCGGCAACGAGATCAACACGCGCATCGAGGCGATCACCAACTGGCCGAACGTCGACCTGTTCCCCTCGTACGGCCTGCCGGCGTACCCGCAGCGGGCTCACGTCGACAGCTCGACGCCGACGTTCTTGTTCAACGTGTCGACGAATGCGCTGACGCTGACCGGCCTACGCTTCGACACGGTCACGCACGTGAACTGGGGCTTCAGCCAGATCACCAGCACGTCGCCGACCAACTGGGCGAACGGCTACTTCGTCGTCACCAGCCCGACGACGATGGAGATCCACCCGCCGCAGGGCCGCACGCCGGGCACGATCGCGGTGACGGTCGGCAACGCGGTGGGCGCCAGCAACTCGATCAGCGTCGACATGCTGTCGAACCTGACGTTCCGGATCGGCGCGCCGACCGTCGTCAACCCGAACCAGGCTTGGAGCGCCTACATCGCGCGCGGCACCTTGAGCGGGCTCACGACGGTGGGGGGCTTTGGCATCCTGTGCCTCAGCTTCAGCAACCAGGCGTCGGTGGTGCCGGGCATCGTCAGCCTCGGCCTCGGCAACCAGTTCGCCGATCTGGTGACGTCGGGCGCCTTCCAGTTCAGCCCGACGACGAGCGCGTATCGCTTCGATCTGCCGGCGTTGCCGAGCGGCACGGTGTATCTCGAAGCAGTCGGCTACGAC
>JBDSBS010000685.1:0-2596 GCA_039921435.1 Planctomycetota bacterium
GCGGCGCGCCAGTGAAGTGCGCCAGTGAAGTGCGCCAGTGAAGTGCGCCAGTGAAGTGTGCCAGTGTGTGCAGCGTCGCCGCTCACTTGCCCACGAACTTCACCATCGCAGCGACGCCCTGGTAGCCCACAAGGCGACGCACTTCGGTGCCGTCGGGTTCGAGCAGCAGCATCGTCGGATACGCCTCCACCTGGAAGCGTTTGACCAGATCGCGTTCGACGTCGCCGTCGAGCTTGACGGCGATCACGTTTGTCGCCGCGCCGACGAAGTCAGCGGCCGTGTAGACCAACTCGTCCATGAGTTTGCACGGCCCGCACCACGTGGTCGCGAAGTCGACGAGCACGCGCTTCTTGTCTCGCACGGCTTCCACCATGGCGGCCGCGAAGTCCGCGCCGAAGGCGAGCGGCTTCGGCGCCCGTTTGGCCTCGCGGTCCTGCTTGTAGACATCGGCGCGCGCCTTCTCCTCGGCCAGGGTTGTGCGCGGATCGAACGGCTCGAACGTGATCGAGCTGCCGTCGGCGGCGACGCTCGTGACGCGGAACGCGCGTTCTTCGAGCCAGGTGTGGTTTGACATCTCGCGCGAGCTCGCCGCGAGCAGCAACTTGCGATCGTGCGCGAGCGCCCAGCAATCGGCCGTCGTGAAGACGCCGTCCATCTCCATCTCGGTGGTGAGCACATGGACGGTCTTGCCATCCAACTCGACCTTGCCTTCGTGCCAGCCGTTGCGCGACCAGCGCAGGACCGGTTGGGCATCGGGTTCGCGCGGATCCTCGACGAACCACAAGGACATTGCGTACGGTTGCTGGCGGGCTGGTTGTTGGCCCGCGGCCGGGAACGGCACGAGCACTGTCGCGGTGAAGCTCGACCACCACTTGCCGCGCTGCTCCTTGGGTGTCGTCGACAGGCGTTCCGACTCGGCGAACGAGCCGTCGCGGTCGGCATCGAGCAGCAGCGTGTCGAAGTGGGCTGCACCCGCCGTGTGCTCGAGCCGCACGGCGATGTCTGGTGCGCCCTTGGGCCCCAGCGCGAACGTGCCGACGAGCGACTCGCGATCGCGCCGCAGTTCGACCCGCGCTGCCTTGGGACTCCACATCAAGCGGTCGCCGTCGGTTGGGACCTTGGCGGTCAACGCGACGGTGATCGCCCTCCCTTTTGCCGCCTCAGGCTTCGTCTCGGGCACTTGCGGCAGCAAACACGACGCGAGCAAGGCGGTGAGCAGCATGTTGCTCACCATGCTACGCGCCTGGCTCAACGGGCTCCATGGTGCCCGCGTGTTGAAGCGGCGATTGGCCGGGCGCGGCCTACTTCGGCACACTGACGTCGACGAAGTCCCAGTAGAGCCGCTCGGTGTCTCCTGTGGCGTGCACACGCTGCAGCATGACATCGAGCTTGCGTGAGGGTTGCACGGCAGGCCGCGAGCGACCGTTTACCGTGATGCTCACTTTGGCGGCGAAGTCGAGCAGCTCAGAATCGAGCCAGATGCGCAGGCGGCCCACGCCCTGGCTCTCGATGCGCACGCTATTGCCAGCGATGATGCCGTGCAGTCTGGCGCACTCCTGCTGCACCTGGTTCCAGATCGCCTGCAGCTGTTCTGCCCGTTCCTGAGGCCACGTGCCGCGCACGGTGATCTTGGCGGTCGGATCCCATTCCTTCGGCTTGCGATCGAGCGCTTGCAGCCAGCAGTGGGAGCCGTCCGCGAGACGGTTGAAGCGCTTGGTGATTGTGCGCGGGTGCGCCGCGCGAGCGACCGATGCGAGCTTCGGCGTCGCCTCGACGAGTCGCATGACGCGCATCGCCGGCTCTTCGGTGGATTCGAACCTGCAATTCCACTGCTTGCAGAGGCGCGCGGCGAGGCGGCACGATTCGATGCCGTGGTCGAAGCTCGTGTTGAAGACCGTGAAGATGCTCAGATCTTTGGCGTTCTCGACGAACACGCCGCCCGTCGTTTGGAAGCCACCTTCGTGGATCAGGCCGCCGTTGCACGGGTAGATCGCGGCCCAGAGTTCGGAACGCATGAGACCGATGTCCCACGCAGCGTGCCCGCCGCGGCCAGAGCCGACGAAGTAGATGCGGTCCGGGTCGATCGCATGTTGCAGCAATAGATCGCGCAGCGGGGCCGTGTGTCGACGAGTCTCGTGTTCACACGGGCGCCACAGGTTGTCGCGCCGTTCGTCGGGCACGAGCAATACGAAGTAGCCGCGCTCCGCACCTTCGCGCTTCACCTGGGATACGAAGTGCGCCGAGTCGGTCGTGTCGGGCACGTAGACGACGAGCGGCGGCAACTGCGCGCTGCTGGCGGGTCCGTAGAAGAGGGCCGGGTTGGGCGCCTCGGCATCGTCGACGAACCTGTAGTTGCGATCGATCGTGCCCCGGCGCGCAATGGCGGGGCGAGGTTCGAGGAACGTCTTCTGGCGCAGCATCGCTACCACCTCCGCGTCGTGGCCCGCGGTCAAGGTGCGCACGGTTGCGAGTTCTGGCCCGTTGGCATCGGGTGCGGCGAAGTAGGCGCGCAGGGCCTGGGCGAGTGCTTGCGGGTGGGCGTCGCTCGCTGCCGCGCTGCGCGACTCGGGTTCCTGCCCAGCGATGCTGCCTGCAC
>JBDSBS010000686.1:0-9419 GCA_039921435.1 Planctomycetota bacterium
GGCTTGCGCTTGCCGAGGAACGCCGCGAAGCCCTCGCGCGCCTCGGGCGTCGCGCGCAGGGCCGCGATCCACTTCGACGTCACGGGGATCGCGTTCTCGAGCGACAGATCAGCCACTGCCACGATGAGCTCCTTGGCGCTCGCCACGGCCGCTGGACCGGCCGACAGGAGTTCGGTCGTAGCGCGCGACACGGCGGCATCGAGTTCGGCGGCAGGCACGGCTCGGTGCACGAGGCCAATGCGCTGCGCCTCGCGGCCGTCGAACCGTTCGCCCGTCAAGAACAGCGTGCGGGCATGACCCACCCCGATCTTCTGCAGCACGAACGGTGAGATGACTGCCGGCACGATGCCGAGTTTGACCTCGGTCAAGCCGAACTGGCAGTCCTCCGTGCAAATCGCCAGGTCGACGGCCGCCGTCAGCCCTGTGCCGCCACCGAGCGCGTGACCGTGGATGCGGCCGACAACAGGCTTCTTGCAGCGTGCGATCGCCAGGAACGTGCGCGCCATGCGTTCGGCGCTGCGCTGGTTGTCGGCCGCCGGCAAGTCGGCTTGCTCCTGCATCCACGCCAGATCGGCACCGGCCGAGAAGCTCTTGCCGTTGCCGCTCAGCACGACGACGCGCGCCGCCGCATCGTCATTGGCAGCAGCGAACGCGGCCTGCAGTTCGTCGACGACAGCGCCGTTGAAGGCATTGCGCACTTCGGGGCGATTCAAGCGAACGTGGAGGACGGCGCCTTCGCGCACGACCTCGAGGGTCTGGTACTGGCTCATCGGTGGCCCAAGGGTGGCCGCAGCGTCGCTGCGAATCCAGTGGCGACGCGGCCGCACGGGCGATGCGAGCCGAGCAGCACTATGGACCCACTATGGACCCACCATGGACCCGAACAGCTCGCCGTGGGACAACGCTAGAGCGTGCTCCCTGCCTACCGTGTCCTGCTCGCCGGAACCCTCTTCGCCACCGGCGGCGCACTGATCAAGAGCTGCGAGTTTCCGTCGCTGCAGCGCGCGGGTCTGAGAGCCTTGATCGCGGCACTGACGATCTTCGTGTTCCTGCCCGCCGCGCGGCGATGGCCCAACCGGCGCATCCTGCTGCTGGTGCCCGCATACTTCGGAGCCACCTGCCTCTTCGTCGTCGCCAACACGCTGACGACGGCCGCGAACGCCATCTTCCTGCAGGCCACCGCACCACTGTGGCTGATTCTGCTGGGGCCCTTGCTGCTGAAAGAACTGCCCAACCGGCGCGACTTCGCCGTGCTCGCCTGCATCGCGGTCGGCATGACCCTCTTCTTCCTCGCCCCCTCCCACTCGCTGAGAACGGCTCCGGACCCGCGCCTGGGCGACTGGATCGCTATCGCTTCGGGCGTCAGCTACGCGTTCCTTCTGATCGGCCTGCGTTGGCTGGGCCGCGCCGGCAAGGACGAATCGACGGCGGCCATCGCGTGGGGCAATGCACTGGCCTGCCCGTTCGCGTTCGCGCTGATGCCGGTAGTCGGCCAGACACCTGTGGCCGGCAGCGGCCAGGACTGGCTCATCATCCTCATCCTCGGCACGTGTCAGGTCGGACTCGCCTATGCGATCCTCGTGCGGGCGCTCGAACACGTGCCAGCAGTGCGAGTGTCGCTGCTGCTGATGATCGAACCCGCGCTCAACCCGCTGATCACCTACACAGTGCACGGCGAAGCGCCGCACCCAATCGCCGCCGGTGGAGGTGTGCTCATCATCGGCGCAGTGGTGCTCGGCGCGGTGTTGGCGCGGCGGCGGCAAGCAACCGCCGCCGACGGGCCCTGACCAATCAAGGCAAGGTGCCCCGGCCAGCCGTTCTTCTCATCGCCTTCCTGCGGCCTCTTCCGCCTTCTTCCGCTCGCGCTCCAGCTTGAAGCACAAACAACTCCATGCCGCGTTGCTCTCGTTGTGGCGCAGCTTGTTGCGCGAGTTCTCGTCGCCGACGTAGGGCCATAAGGTCTTGGTTCGGTCCGATGGAGGCCCTCACTTGTTGGTGGCGCTGAGCTCGGATGGCAGTCACCAACGCCGACCTGACCCTCACTGCTGGCGAGGCCTCAAACACTGCGTTCCTGGCCCCCTTGTTCACGCCGCGTGTCGTCAACACCAACCTCTACTACACGCTCAATACTGGCGGCGGAGTTGTCGCCACCAACACGATCCTCGGCAAGGGCTACGGTCAATTCGCGTCGACCTACGAGAACTTCGCCACGGCGGCAGCCTTCGATCTGAGCAATACGAGCTTCCAGTTCATCCAAGCCGGCGCCGGCTGGGTGATCACGGCTGGCACTCCCTTGGTCGCGCCGTCAGGCTCGGCGACCGTACTGCCGTTGACCGATGACTCTGAGATGACTCAAACCTTGGCCAGCGGTGGCAGCGTCAACGTCTGCTCGAACGGGCGACGACCGTTTTCGGTCTCAACTGGCATGGCGTTGCGGACCCGAACATTCTCCACTTGGCGTTCCTCGGCATGCCCGGCAACCAGCTGCGCGCCGGTCTGGATGTCATCCAAGGACCCTGGGTCCCTGGCGGCGCGACGTTCAACTACGCGTTCCCGGTGCCAAACAACGTCGCCCTCTTGAACTTCCTGCTGTTCACGCAGTCGGCAGTGTTCGAGGTGCCAACGGTGAACGCGTTCGGCGCGGTAACCAGCAACGGCATGCGCGGCAAGGTGGGCAACCTCTGATCGCGTAGGGTCCGTCAAGACCTTCGCTCCTAGCGATCGTCGCGGTCCGCCTCTGCCCTCTGGGCTGGGGCGACCGCAATCATCTAGGGCCGCGACCTGCGCAGCCTACAGAGCATCGTCTCGCGATCACTTGATCTGGATGCGACGGATGCGGCGCCTCGCGTTCCGCGTGAACCCGCGTCGGCCGTGCATGAGGCTGTGGTTGTCGGCCAACACGAGGTCGCCTGGCTGCCAGCGGTGCACGCGGCAAAACTCGTCGCTGTAGATCTGCTCCGTGAAGTACGAGACCAGTTCTTCGGCCTCACCTGCGCTGACGCCTGACACCGTTGTCGTCACGGGATTCTTCTCGGTGGCGACCGCCTCGGCGAAGCGGACCACACGCGTGCCCTTGAGCGGGTGCGTGCCAAACAGCGGAATGGTGACTTCGCCGCCGTAGTGAGCCACCTTGTCGGTCTTGTAGGTGATGCTGACCTTGGCCCACCGGTCGCGCTTGTCGGCTGGCAAGTGTAGGTAAAGCTTCTCGGCAAGACAAAACAGCGTCTCGCCGCCGGCCCCTTCCTCCGGGGCTTCCAGGCATTGGAACACGAGCACGTGGGGCACCTGGAAGAAGACTCCGTCCCAGTGAAACGGCACCGGCTCGCGGCTGAACAGGTAGTTCTTCGCCGTGTCGCTGGGCTCGAGTTCCATGACTGGGCCGAAGTCCCAATGCAGCAGCGGATCACTGCCATCGGTCACGGCCGAGCGGCAGTACGCGAGCAACTCGTCGCAATCGAGGCGCGGAAAGTCGCGCTCGACCACCAAGTGGTCTCGGTCGAGTTGCTGCAAGAGTGCCGGCAGTGGCTTCATGAGGGCTTCAAGGGCGCAGGTCGAAGAAGGCGAACTGTTCGTCGCGATGACAAAGGCGGGCGCCACGTTGCTCGGCTTCGGCTCGGTGCATGAGTCTGGCGCCAAAAGCAGTCATCACGAGTGCATTGTGCCAGGGGGTCGCCCAGCGGTCTTCGCTCGGCACGAGGCAGATGCCGAGTTTGGCGGAGGCGGGCAGATGCGGATGGATCGACAGACGCACCGCATGGGGAAACCACTCTTGCACGAGGCTGCTGAACGACTGGCTGCGCTGGATGACCTCGTAGGCCCGCTGCTTGGACCGCTCACGGATCTGATTGCGGCTCAGCTCCGGGAACAACACGAGATCGTCTTCGAACAGGAACCGATGGATGCCGCCCCACTGGGAACGGCCTTCGGCGGTCTCCAGGCACTCCGCGCGCGTCGCAGCAAGGTCCTTGGCATGGTCGGCCACGAGTTGGCGTCGCAGTGCGTCGCCTTCGAGCGCGGGATAGGCGGCGCGCGCAGAGAACGTGCGCAAGGTCGAGAAGCCAAAGCGCACGATGACGCTCTCGATCTCGGTCTGGAAGCAATCCACGTTCTGGTCGGTGACATGCACGAGGTCGGCGAACACATGCCCATCGGAGCAGATCTGGACCACGCCCCCCGGCCGATGGACCCGCGAAATGCTCTGACAGATTTCGTGCAGCGTGCGCAGCCCTTCGACCTCGCCGAGATCCACATGGTCGCTGAGGGTCTTCCGCCGATTGGGTGACTTGGCTGGGAAGCCCAGAATCACCATCTGCACGGGCTGCCGCTGGCGAACGAATTCGCGCACGCGCCGCCAGCGCCGAGCTTCCTGTTCGGCGCTGCGGGGTCCGTCCAGGCAGTTGCTGTACTGCTCGAGCACGTGCACGACGGCAGTGGCCACCGCGTCGTCGCCGGTCGGGATCATCGGCTGTGGTTTCGCGCGCAAGCGCGCGTCCTGCGGTATGTCGTAGGGCATGGTGGAATCGAGCTGCGGTCGCGCGCGATCCGGCCCTCGACGACAAGCGAGTGCGAATGAGTGTCGCGAGGTGAAGCCCGCAGAGACCGCTCGAGCGCGGGCACGCGATCATAGGGTTGCCGTGCAGCGTCGCAAATCCCGGCAGTGACGTCTTGATGGGCCGATGCGCTGAATGCGCCGATGCAGTGCTGCGCCTTGCGCGACTGGATCGCGACTGCTTCGGGCGAGCGACGCGTTGCTTCTGATCGGCCTGCGCTGACTAGGGCGTGGCGCGTTCATCATCGGCGCAGTGGTGCTCGACGCGGATCTGGCTGCGGCGTGCTGCGGCAGCCGACCGCCGTCAGCGGGCTCTCACCAAGCGAGGCGACGCAAGGCGCCCTGGCTAGCCGTTCTTCCCGGCCGCCTTGGCCGCAGCCTTTTCCGCCTTCTCATGCTCGCGCTCTCGCTTGGCGTTGGCCTGCTCGGCGCGAGGGAAGACCTTGCCTTTGTCGAGCCCCATGTTGTTGTCGTAGTAGGCGCGCCCGTAGTCGACGAACCACTCCATGTCGAAGTCCTCGAGCTTCTGGAACGGACGGGCCGCAAGCCGATCGTGCACGATCTGTGGGATCGGCTTGAGGCGCGTCGCACCTTTGCCGTCGCGCAGCACGGTGTCGCGTTCGTCGGTCTGGCTGCGTTGCATCTCGGCCGCCCCGTCGAAGCCCTGCCACTCACTGCGCTTCAGCGCCGCGTTGCCATAGCGACGCACGCGAGCCCGATGCAGTACGGCGCACATGGCCTGCTTGACCTCCGACGACTTCGTCTGGTCCTCGTACAACCGATGCATCTCGAGCGCGAGCGTCAGCTCGGGGATCAGATCTTCGGCGTGCCAGAATCCGGGCAGCACGTGCAGCACCGTGCCATCGGTCGCGAGCACGACGATCTGCACGTTGCGGCCACCGGCCCCGTTCGTGGTACCTACCGCAGTCTGCTGCGGCTTGTAGCCATGCGACAGGCCGACGTGGCTGGCGCGTTCGATGTTGCGGAAGCCGAGTACGAAGCGATCCTCGAGCAGCTCCAACACGTCTTGGTTCGGCAGGGTCACGCCCCGCAGGCTTTGCAGAGCGCTTCAAGCAAAGCCGTCGATGTCGCCGAGCGCCTGGACCCAGAGGATGGGCTTGCCCTGCGCCGCTGCTTGCACACGCGCCTCGCTCAGGCTCTCGCGCCACTTCAGCGAGGAGACCTTCGCGACGGCCTTCTTGAGATCCTTGCCGGCAACCTTGGCTCCAGCCGTGACGGGGTCGCGCTCGTTTCGAGCAGACGGGCCAGCGGGACCGATCGCATCTGGCTTGACGGGTGTCGCTCTGGTACGGCCGCTGGCGTCACCCATCAGCGGCTGCGCCGCGAGTGCGGGGTGATCGACAGGCGGCGCCGTGATCGGCACGCCAGGGGGTGCTTGCGGCAACCCGGAGCGCTGGGCCGGCAGCAGGCTCGCCACCGAGAAGGTGGCGATCGTCGCTGCGAGACACGAGAACGCATTCAGTTTCGGCATCGGACGGTTTCCTTGGTTCCGGGCGCGAGCCGCCAGCCTAACACTCCGGCTCGGCAGTGTGGGCCGACGAGGGCACGGCGCCCGAGAGGTTCGGGCCATTTGGGGGCAGAGGGGACTCAGGTTGGACCGCGAGGCGAGGCGCGCGTAAGGCCGCAATCTCGTTTTCCTCCCCCGGATCGAGCTACAGCCAACGCCGCACGCGGCAGCAGTAGTCGTCGAAGGCTGCCCCGAAGCGCTGCCGTAAGAACACTTCCTCGCGCTGCACGAAGCGACGGTCGAGCACGAGGAACAGCAGCGGCGGAATGACCAGCGGCGACACCGAGCCAAGGCAGACCGCCGTGCCCAGGGTCGAACCCATGAGCCCGACGTACATCGGATTGCGCGAGAATCGGTAGGCGCCTTGGGCGACCAGTACGGTGGCCTCAGTGAACGGCCGGATGCCGGTCCCGACCCGTCGGAACCGAAGCGCGTTGTTCAACAACAGCGCGATGCTGGCCAGGATCACGAGGAAGCCCACGTACTTCTCCGGCGGCGAAATGAACACCGCCACGGGGCAGAAGAAATGCAGCGCCACCATGGCGGCCAGCGCCAGCAGGAGCCAATGAGGTGGGATGTCGCGCGGGTAGGGCGGGGCAGCCATACGCGTCCCTGCGTAGCCGATGGAACGGATCAGAGCAACCGCGACGGGCTCCGAGTGTCGGCGCCGTGAGTACGTCGCTGCGCGGTCACGACCCAGGCGCCGTGCCGAGTGCGTGCTCGCCATCGACGACGTGAGCCAGGAACCGCAGCGCCTGCGCCTCGGCCCATCGCCGCGACAGCCACGGCGCGCGGCCCATGACGAAGCCGACGTGTCCGCCGTGCTCGGTGAACTGCGCCAACAAGCATCTCGAACCGGCGACTGCATCGTGCGGCAGCACGGTAGGCGGCACGAGCGGATCGTCGGCCGCCGCGATCAAGACCGTCGGCACGCGCACGGCGGGCAAGAACTGCGCGCAGCTCGACTGGCTCCAGTAGTCGCGTGCGTCACGGAAGCCGTGCAGCGGCGCGGTGACGAGATCGTCGAAGGCGGCGAAGCTGCGGCAGCGGCGCACAGCCTTCGTATCGATGCAACCCGGATACTGCCGTTCCTTGTCGATGGCCTTCGGTATCAACGTGCGCAAGAAGTGGCGAGCGATCGCCCCGCCGTAGCGCGAGTCACATCGGCGGGCGGCGACCTCGAGATCGAACGGTGCCGAGATGTCCGCGGCCGCACGCAAGCTACCGGGCACGTTCGCCGGCGCTTCGCCGAGCCACTTGAGCAGCACGTTGCCGCCGAGCGAGAAGCCGATCGCGAGCAGTGGCGACGCCGGATGCCTCGCTGCGAGGCGCGCGGCTGTGAGGGCCAGGTCGCTGGTCTCGCCGCTGTGGTAGGTGCGCAGCGCGCGGTTCATGACGCCACCGCACGAACGGAACTCGAGCACCGCGAGCCGCCAGCCGCGCACTTGCACGAGGCGCGCGACTTCGCCTGAGTAGCCCGATTCGCGGCTGCCCTCGAGGCCGTGCAGGAGCAGCACTGTCGGCACGGTCGGATCCGCCGCATCGATGAAGTGCACACGCACCTCGTCGCCGTCGGGCGTGGGCCAAACTTCGCATCGCAGCAATGGGCGCCGTCCCGATCGCCGCGCCGCAAGCAGCGTCTGCACGAGCCCCGAGCGTGCCCACCACGCGGGACGAAAGGGCGTCTGCAGGAGCTCGTCGCGCAGAACCTCGCGGTCGTTCATCGCCACGACCACTCACACTGCCTGGCACGTGTTCGCTCGCGGCAGCTCACGGCAGTGGCTCGCGCACCTTTCGCACGACGCGCACCACGACCCACCCGATCCCGCCGATCACCAGCGCGGGCAGCAGGAACCGCCCCGCACCGCGCAACCACAAGGCGACGCAAAACGCGACGAAGCAGAACCCGAGGAAGTAGCTGGCCGCCAGGCTCTGGCCCGACACATGCGGGGCATCGGTCACGCTGGCGGCTCCCGCGTACCGAGCACAGGCTGGCTGTCGCGAAAGGCCTGGCGCGCCGCTGCATCCCAAGGCCAACGACCCTGCTTGTCGGGCCACACGAGTTGCACCGCGGAAAAGTCATGCCCTTCGTAGGCCCAGCTCGCCGCGCCCATGTACTCGGCGTAGGCCGCCTTGGGCACTTCGAGGAACCGCACCTGATAGTTCTGCAGCAACCCTTCGTGGCGGCTGTTGGCCAGGAATCGCTTGCCCTCGTCGGCTTCGTCGGCAAGGGCGTTGAGCAGATCGTGCGCGACCTCGCCTGGCAGGCCGAACAAGATCACCTCCGGTTGCTCGAAGCTGTGCCAGAGCCCGACGGTGAACGAGAACCCAGCGCTCCCGGCTTCGGCCGGCACGTGCACGACGTGCACGCCGTACTCCTCCACGTTGTCGAGCAGGAGCTTGTCCGAATCGGGCAGGTCGTCGGTGCGGGCGCGCATCGAGGCACTGTGCCGCCTGCATCACGTCCTGGCAATCGCTGCACCGCGCCAGCACGCCAGCGCGAGTTACAGGATGGTGAAGCTCACCACCGGCGACGTCTCCTCGGCGATCTCGGGCAGCGAAAGGTCGATCGAGATCATGCCGCAGTAGACCTGCAGACCACTGAGCCACGCGAAGTTCGGAATAGCGAGGCTCGTGTTAGCGCGGCCGTTCGTACCGAGGTTGCCGGCAAACCCGGGCAGCAGCAGGCTCAGGTCGGTGATGCCGTCGTAGCCGCACTCGAGCACCTTGAGCGGACCCACCGCCAGCGTCGCCGGCGACGGCGTGATCGAAAGGATCGAGAGATAGCCCGCGCCTGGGTGGTAGGTGTCGACGAACTCGAAGGTCACCGTGCCGCCGAGTGCAGCACTGCCGCCGAGCACCACTTCGTTGGTCGCTGCATTGCGGCGGTTGACCCAGGCCAGTGCAAACGGCTCGCTGCTGCCGAGGAACTGCTGGCGCTGTAGCCGCACGGTGTAGTTGCCCGTGGCTGGCGGCACGAACTGCACGATTTCGAACGGGTTGAACTGGCTGGCCGAACTGGCGACCAGCGTGTTGCCGAACCAGACCGTCATGTCGAGGTCCATCTGCAGCACGTCCGTCGAGTAGCTCGAGTTCGCCAGCGAGAACCAGACGCCACAAATGCGCGTCTCGTCGTTGGCGACGAGCGGGATCGTGACCGTGTGCACACCGGCCGTGAACGACGCCGACGTCAGCGTGGTCGTGTAGAGTTGCCCGCGCGCTAGCGCCGATTGCGACGCCGCGGCGTCGATGTGGCCGGTGCCGTCGCGGTCGCTGAGCACGGCAGCACCCTCGATGTTGTGGAACGCACCTGCCATCAGCAGGGCGCGAACGGCCTCGGGC
>JBDSBS010000687.1:0-10202 GCA_039921435.1 Planctomycetota bacterium
GTGCGCTCCTCGTCCCCTTCGTCTTCGGCCTGCTCGTGCACAGCCTCACCGACTGCCTCGTCGGCGGCCCGCCACGAGCGGGCGGCAGCAACACCAGAGAGCGCTTCGGGGGTTTCGTTAGGCTCGACAAACTCGATCGCCTGCCGCTCTGTTGGGGCCACACTGGGCGGCGCAAAAACCTCGTCGACGCCGTGGCCGAAGTCATCGGCGGCCTCGGGCGCACCCGCTGAGCTTGCCGCGGGCACGTCGAACGCCGGCGAAGGCACCCGACTCGCGTCCGCATCGACATCGTTCGCAGCCTCGACCTCGACATCGACATCGACCGGGCCCTCCACCTCGCCGCGCCTGGCACCGAGCGAGGGCCGGCTTTCCGGGTTGTCGATCTCCTGGCTGTCGGGGGCCGTCGGAACCCACTCGTTGCCCTCTTCGGCCTCTTCGGCCTCTTCGGGCGCGACGGCGGGCACGTCTTCCGGGGGCTCCAGATCGCGGTCGCGTTGCCGTTCGTAGTAGGGCCGACGACGCGTGTAGCGTCCCGCCTCCACCGGCTCCTCGTCCGCGGCGCCCTGCTCGGACACCTGGCCCTCGACGACGGTTGCCCCCGCTTCCGATGACCCGGCCGCCGATGACCCGGCCAACTCCGGGCCCGGCGCCGCCCCAATCGACTGTCCGGGAGCAACCCGGGCCGTTGGCAGCGGCACGGCAGCGGTGCCCAGCCCGCGCAGATGATCCGTCACGGCGACTTCGACCCCCGACTCGGGCCGCGCCTGGCGACTGCGCAGGCGTTCGAAGCTCTCACTGAAGAAGAAGTCCGTCGCCAGCAGCAACGACGCGAACGTCACGACCCAGACCAACACGAGGCTCGCGGGGTAACCAATCGCCGCCACGAGGCGGCCGGCGAGCCAGGCGCCGAGTTCCCCTTTGTGAGCCGCCGCCGTCACATCCCCATCACCGAGGTTGAGGAAGACGCCGAGCATCACGGTCATGGCCAGCAGGCGCAGCACACGGCTCACGGGCCGTTCCAGCTTGCCAGTGGCGAACCAGATCGAGCTCCACGTCAGCACGAGCAAGAAGCACAAGACCGCCGGCGCGAACCCCACCGTGCCGTAGATGGTCGCGATGAGCACCTGCATGGCGGAGCGCACCTCGAGCACGCCGTAGTACAGGCGATAGTACACGAGCGCCGCCAAGCAGAAGACGGACAGACCGATGGGCAGCAGTGGCCAGAGCCACTCGGCCACGGTGCGCGACGAACGATCCTGGTCGTAGATGCCCAGCGTGTTCACGGTCATGCGCCCCTCCCGGGCAGTTGCAGCGGTCCGTCCGACGACATCGGACGATCCACCACCGATTCTACGTTTGGGCCCCACGACCTACAAGGGATGGGGACGGGGGATGCGAACGATTCCGTTGCGTCACTCAGCGGCTGCGTTGGGCACCCAGCGTCGAAGGGCCTCGCGCGCCATGGCCGCGCTGGGCGGTTCGGCGGTTCAACGCTCGTCCCCATCGACTTCGGTGGCGGCAGCCGCATCGGCGGCGAACGGCGGCTCGCGCTCGCTGCCGGCATCGGCCTCAGCATCGGCCTCGGGCGCCACGTCGGGCTCGGCGGCTTCGGCGGCGTCGACCGCCGCCCCTTCCTGCTCGCCAACCTGCTGCAACGCTTCCGCCATCTGCTCCTCGCGCGCCTTCCACTCCTCGATCGTCATCAGCACGTCGCGCGACTTCGAGCCGACGAACGGCCCTACCAGGCCATCCTCCTCCATCAGCTCGAGCAGCCGGGTCGCGCGGGTGTAGCCGACCGCGAGCGCCCGCTGCAGCAGCGTCGCCGAGCCGCGCTGTTGGCCGAGCACGATCTCGACCGCCTCGCGGTAGCGCTCGTCGCTGTCCGCGATCGATGGCCGCGAACTGCTCTGCGTCTGCACGAGGGCAGGGTTGAAGTCCGGTTCCTGGCCGTGCTCTTCGAGATAGGTGACGACGGCGTGCATCTCGTCGTCGGCGACGAACGTGCCCTGGGCCCGAATCAGTGCTCCACCGCCCGGCGGCATGTAGAGCATGTCGCCAAAGCCGAGCAGCTTCTCGGCGCCGTTGGCGTCGAGGATGACGCGCGAGTCGATGCGGCGGTTGACCTTGAAGGCGACCTGGCACGGTAGGTTCGCCTTGATGATGCCCGTGATGACTTCGCTGCTGGGCCGCTGCGTCGCCAGGATCACGTGCATGCCCACGGCGCGCGACTTCTGCGCGAGGCGCTGGATGAGCTCTTCGACGTCGTTCTGGGCGACGTTCATGAGATCGGCAAACTCGTCGATGATGATGACGATGTAGGGCAGCTGCACGCGCTCGGGATCGGGCTCGCGCTGCAACCGCTTGGCGAGTTCTTGCTGGCCGAGGCGGTTGTAGTTGCGGATGTGGTTGACGCCGGCCGCCGACAGCACGGCGTAGCGGTTCTCCATCTCGTCGACGGCCCACTGCAGCACCGCCGGCGCCTTCTTCATGTTGGTGACGACGTCACAGCACAGGTGCGGCACCCGTTTGTAGGCCTGCAGCTCGACCATCTTGGGGTCGACCAGGATCAGCTTGACCTGGCTCGGCGTGCGGGTCATCAGGATCGACAGCAAGATCGTGTTGATGCAGACCGACTTGCCCGAACCCGTGGTGCCGGCGATCAGCAGGTGCGGCATGCGCGCCAGGTCTTCGACGATCGGGTTGCCGGCGACGTCCTTGCCCAGATAGAGCGGGATCGCCAGTGCTTCCGATCGCCCGAACTGGTCGAGCAGGTCGCGCATGAAGACTTTCTGCCGCTCGGGATTGGGCACCTCGATGCCGATCGTGTCCCTACCCGGAATGGGCGCGACGACCCGCACCGACACGGCCTTGAGCGCCGCCGCGAGGTCCGATTCGAAGCCGGCGATCTTGTTGACGCGGATGCCTTCGTCGAGGCGCAGCTCGAACTGCGTCACGGCCGGTCCGACCGACGCCGCGACGATCTCCGACTGCATGCCGAAGTTGGCGAGCTTCTGCACGATCGCCTGACCGCCGCGCGTCAGCGCTTCGGAGGTCTCGCTGAGGTCGGTGAGTATGGCCTCGCGGAACAGCTCGATCGGCGGGAACGGGTAGTCGTCGAACGGCAGGGTGTTCTGTCCGGCCTTCCGCTTGGGCTTGGGCCGCGGCGGCTTGGCTCGCACGACGACGATGGGTCGCGGTGGGGGCGCGGGTGCGGGCGCAGGTACCGGTGCCGCTACCGGCGACGACGGTTCTTCGACGGCCTCCTCCTTCGGCTCGGCGTTGGCTGCGGCGGCCTCGGCGTGGCCGTCATCCACCTCGGCGTCGACTGCTGCGGCCTCGCGTTCGTTGGATGTCGCGCGCTTCGGAGAACGGCGCCGCCTCGTTGTTGGCTCGGTCCCGTCGGCATCGCCTTCGTTCGAGGAGCCGTCGTCGTCGACCAGGTCAGCGTCGTCGCCTCTATCCAACGATGACGCGCTCTCGGCGCCCTTCGTCGCGGTCGCCGTTTGGCTGACCGAATCACCGCCTCTTTGCCGACGCCCGCGCGCGCCCTGCCATTCTCCCGCAGGGGTCTCGGCAGCGCCGCGAGCCGCCCTATCGAGTTCGGCCCTATCGAGGTCCGCCCCGTCCAGGTCGACCCCGGCAGCCACAGGCCGCGGCCAGAACCGGCGGCGCATCGCATCGATCGCGCCGAGCGTGCGCATCAGCAGATCGGAGAACATCCACTCGGTCGCCATGAGCAACGACACGAGCGCGCCGAAGCCGACGAAGAGCAACCGCCCCGTGCCGCCAAACGCGGCCTCCAGTTTCGGCGACACGAAGCTGCCGAAGACGCCGCCCGATCCGTACGGAGTGATCTCGCGCACACCAGCAAGTCCGTCGCCGCCCGCAAACAGGATGGCGCACATCGCAGCGAAGGTCACCGCCCCGAGCAACTTCACGGTGACCCGTTCGACGCTGCGGCCGAGGAACAGCATCATGGCCGAGCCAAGCAGCAGCAAGAACGGCAACCAGCCGGCCAGGCCGAGCGAGCGTGCGAAACCGAAGGCCAGGTAGTAACCGACCGCGCCGCCGAGGTTCTGCATGCCGCCGCTCGGGATGCTGGGCGCATCGAGGTCGGCCAGACGGAACGTCGCGAGGCACAACATCGCGTAGAGGGAGAACCCACACAGCGCCAGGGCCAACACTTCGCGGGCGCGCGGTGACAAGCCTGGGTCGGGCACGTCCTCGAGCGGGACGAACCGCATGCCCCGCTTCTTCGGCGCCGGTTCGGGTTCTTTGGTTTCCGACTTGCTCACGATGATTCCCTCGCCCGCCACAGTTGCACAGCAGCAGCGACGATGTGTGCCGCTGCCGCCTTCTTGTCCTGCCGGGGCAAGACCTCGTCCCGGCCATCCGCAAAACACAATACGAGCTCGGCCGCGTCGCTGCCGATCGTGTCGTGCAGGTTGACGACGATCGCATCGAGCTGCTTTCTCTGCAGCTTGTCGCGACCGCGCACGATCGCCGCCGCGAGGCCAGCGGACCGCGATTCGAGGGCGAAGCCGACGACGACGCGGCGCCCCCGGTTCGCCGCCAGCCCGGCGACGATGTCAGGATTCCGTACCAGATCCAAAGTCAGACGCTCGCCGGTCTTGGCTGGCTTGCCGGCCGCGCGGGTGGCGGGCCGCCAGTCGGCGACGGCGGCAGCAGCGATCAACACATCAGCCGCCGCGAACGCGGCTGTAGCCGCGGCCTGCATCTCGAGCGCCGACACCACCGAATGCACTGCCGCGCCGGCCGGTGGCGTAACCTCGATCGGACCGGACACGAGCACGACCTCGTTGCCGGCCGCCAGAGCGGCTTCGGCAAGCGCACACCCCATGCGCCCCGAGCTGCCATTGCTCAGGTAGCGCACATCGTCCAGGTATTCGCGAGTTGGCCCCGCGGTGATCAAGATGGAGACCATGCCCCCGTCGGCGCGCCGACACAGATACACAGAACCGCCACGCGTCCTATCGTAGTAACAGTCTGTCCGCGGGGGAGAAAAAACGGTTTCGACTCTCTACTTACGGACCGTGTCAGGACCGCCGCCGCCGGTCCCCTACCCAAACTCGAAGCCATAGCCCCAGTGCCACCATCCCGAATGCCGAGCGCCCGAGAGTGTCTGCGCAAACCGTACCTGCTGATGGGCATCACCGCTGCGTTGTCGAGCTGCTGGTCGCCGAGCGCGAACAAGGAGGCTGCCGACGCGCAGGTCTACGACATCCTCGCCAAGACGTCCGCCAATGTGACCGGGGAACGTAAGACGTTCCATCTGGAACGTCCCCTCGACACGCTGCGGCAACGGTTGCTCACGTCGGCCACTCCCGTGCAGGTGAGCCTCGTGCAGGCACTCGATGTCGCCGCCGAAAACAGCCGCGATTTCCAACGTCAGAAGGAGCAGCTCTACCTGAGCGCACTCAACCTGACGCGCAGCCAACACTCCTTCGCTCTGATCTTCGGCGGCGGCGGCGGCGCCGAGGTCAGCGGCACCGCCGACGACACGGCCGACGTGCGCCTCAGCGACGACCTCTCGGCGTCGGTCAACAGCGTTGCGGGCACGCGCATCGTCGCCAGCTTCGTCAACACGTTCCTGCGCAGCGTGATCCACGGCGGCAGCTTCGACGGCAGCTCGATCCTCAACCTGACGCTGACGCAGCCCCTGCTGCGCTCTGCCGGTAGCCGCATCGTGCGCGAGCCGCTCAACCAGGCCGAACGCGACGTGGTCTACGGCGTGCGCACGTTCGAACGGTTCCGCGCCGACTTCGCCGTGCGCGTCGTCAGTGACTACTGGAACATCGTGCGGCAGATGGCCGACCTGAGCAACGTCGAGGCCAACTACAAGAGCCTCGTGCAGTCCCGCGAGCAGATCGAAGAACTCTACAACGCGGGCCGCAAGACGGTCACCGACAAGGGTCGCGCCCAACAGAGTGAATACAGCGCCGATGCCCAGCGGGTGGCCGCCAAGAACCGCCTGCAGACCTCGCTCGACCGCTTCAAACTGACCCTGGGTCTGCCGGTGACGGCACAGATCGATCTGGAGCCGGCCGAACTCGACCGACTCTCCGCCCAGGGCATCGCCGTCGTGGCAGTGCCCGAGGAAATGGCCGTCGAGCTGGCGCGGCAGCGCCGCTACGACCACCGCACGACCGTCGACGAAGTCGAGGACGCGGGGCGCCGCATACTCGTGTCGGAGGACGCGCTCGGCATGTCACTCGACTTCACGGCCGCACTCAACGTGCCGGCCGAGTCGGGCAAAGGGCTCAACCTCGACTGGTCGAAGGTCAACTGGTCTGCCGGTTTTCAGCTCGATCTCGCGCTCGACAAGCTGGTCGAACGCAACGCCTACCGCAGCTCTCTGATCAGCTTCGACCTCGCGGTGCGCACGCGCGAACAGAGCGAAGACCAGATCGCCGCCGACGTGCGCAGCTCGCTGCGCAACATCCAAAGCGCCATCGACAGCTATCGCATCCAGTCGGTCGCCGTGACGCTCGCCGGCCAACGAGTCGAAGCCACCACCGATCTGTACGCCGCAGGTCGCGTCCAGGCCCTCGAGAAGCTCGATGCCCAAGACGCACTGCTGCAGGCGCAACTCGACTTGACGGCCGCCATCGTCGACTTTTCCGTCGCACGGCTCACCCTCATGAACAATCTCGAAGCCATCAACCTCGAACCGCAGGGCCTCCGCTTCGATCCGGCGCTGCCGATGCCGCAACCGAAGACTGCTGAGTAAACTCCATGACCGTACGTCTACTTTCCCCGCTGCTCTCGATCGCGTTCCTCGCCGCCTGCAGCGGCTCGTCCAACGTCGACCCGACGCAAGACCCCAACCTGTTCAATGTCAAGCGCGACGACCTGCCGATCGTCGTGCGCGAGAATGCCGAGCTCCAGGCGCTGCGCGAGACGATCGTGCGCTCCGAGGTCGAAGGACAGACCACGATCATCTTCATCATCCCCGAGGGCTCGATGGTGCAAACGGGCGAGAAGCTCGTCGAACTCGACGTCAGCGAGCTCGTCGAGAAGGGCGCGAACCAGGGCATCTCAGTCGCGAAGGCAGAAGCCGCCTTGAAGCAAGCGACCAAGGAGAAGGAGATTCTCGAGAAGGAGCTGACGACGAAGCGCAATACCGCCTCGTCGAACCTGCGCATCACCGAGATGGAGCGCGAGAAGCTGCTGGGCCGCAAGTCGGGTGCCAATAGCAGCGAGGGCCGGAACGGGGACATGATCAAGAAGTTGGCGGCGCTCGTGCGCACGCCACCGGCTGCACCGCAGGCCCTCGACGCCTCGGGCGAACCCGGCGCCAGCGCGGTCGAAGCAACCCAGGTCGATCCACGCACGTTTTCCGGCCTCGTCGACAAGGTCCACGAACTGCTCGCGGTGCCCATGCTCGACGGCGACGGCGCCGACCCTGCCGATCGCGACATGGGTGAGATGGCCAACCGCATCCTGCAGCAGGTCGACCAGATCCGCTTGGCGATGGCCGATCTCAAGGTCAAGGAGGACACCTTCGCGCACAGCCGCCGCCTGGCCAGCAAGTTCTTCATCACGCGCAACGAGCTCGAAAAGGACCAGCTCGCCTACCAGTCCCAGGTCTCGAAGGTGACGCTCGCGTGGAACGACCTCGACCTGCTCATCAACTACACGCTGGCCAAAGAACGCATCAAGCTGACCCAGGACCGCGACAACGCCTTGCTCGAAGTGGCTCGCGTCCAAGGCAGCAACGAAGCCGCCGTGATCAAGGCCGACAGCGACCTCGACAGCCGCGCCAGGGAGTTCCAGCTGGCCAAGGAACGACTCGACAACATCGAGCGCCAGGTCAAGAGCGCCATCATCTACGCGCCGACCCCGGGCACCGTGGTCTACGCGCGCATCGACCGCAACCGCGGCGGCGGTGAAGCCGTGCGCGAAGGCGTTCAAGTCCGCCAGCGGCAGGACATGATCATCCTGCCAGACACCACGAAGATGCGCTGCGTCGTCAAGGTGCAGGAGGCGCAGGTCGACAAGGTCGCGGTCACTCAGCCGGCGTTCGTGACCGTCGAAGCATTCCACGGCGAGACGTTCACGGGCCGCGTCACCAACGTCGCGCCGGTGGCCGACAGCAACAGCGGCTGGATGACCAGCGACCGCAAGGTCTACACCACGGTCGTCGAGCTCGACAGCGACAACCCCGACGGGCGCCTGCGCTCGCGCATGGCCGCCAACGTCACGATCATGGTCGACACCATCAAGGCCACACTGCCGATTCCGCTGCAGGCCGTGTTCCGCGATCGCTCCGCCAACTACGTGTGGAAGGCGACCGCCAATGGCCCGGTCGCGATACCCGTGCAGGTCGGCAGGCAGAACACGGAGCGCGTCGAGATCCTCGAGGGGGTTGCCGAGCAAGACCGCCTGTACCTGACCGCTCCCACCGGCGTGCAAGCGCCCAAGCTCGAACAGCCGGTCGCGCCGACGCCGGCCCCGCTCAAGCAGGAAACGGCGAGTGCGACGAACGGGCCCGGCACCGCCAACGGCGAGGGCCAAGCGCCAGGCCGGCGCGGGGGCGGCATGGGCGGCACACGCAACAAGAAGCTCGCCGACATGACGCCCGAGGAGCTGACTCAGTACAAGGACTCGCTCGGCATGATGCAGACTATGGTCGACCGCACCCGCGACAGCGGCAAGGAAGACGCCGCCAAGGAAATGGAGGCCGCGCTGACCGGCCTGCACCGAGCGCTCGACGCGGACGACCTCGCCGCTGGCCAGGTCCATCAGGACAAGCTGCGCGCCCTCATGCGCAGCGCGATGGGAGGTCGCCAAGGTGGCGGCAACGGTGGTGCCAACGGTGGTGGCAACGGTGGTGGCAACGGCGGCGACAACAACGGCAACGGCGATCGCCCGCGCCGCGGTGCCGGCAACGGTGGCGGTGGCGACGTCGGCCGGACCGAACGCGGCAACTAGCGGAACTCGACCATGCAACCGTCCACCGACCGCCCGGTCATTGCGGAGTTCGTCGACGTGCATCGGCACTACACGATGGGCACCAACGTCGTCAAAGCGCTGAACGGCGTCTCCGTGCAGGTGAAGAAGGGCGACTACCTCGCGATCATGGGGCGCTCTGGCTCGGGCAAGAGCACGATGCTCAACATCCTCGGGGGCCTCGATCGGCCTACCTCTGGCGAGTACCGCGTCGGCGGCCGCGACGTCAGTAAGCTCGACGACGACGCGTTGTCCGACGTGCGCGGGCGCGAAATCGGCTTCATCTTCCAGTCGTTCAATCTCATTCCGCAGCTGACCGTGCTCGAGAACCTCGAGGTGCCGCTGTTCTACCAAGGCCGGGTCGGAGCGGAATCACGCAAGAAGGCAGAGTACCTGGCATCGCGCGTGGGCCTCGGTGGCCGCCTCGAGCACAGGCCGATGGAACTCTCCGGCGGCCAGCAGCAACGCGTCGCGATCGCGCGAGCACTCATGAACGACCCCCTGTTCTTGTTGGCCGACGAAGCGACGGGCAACCTCGACAGCAACACCGAGAAGGAAATCCTCGGCCTGTTCGACGACCTGCGGCCCGACGGCGTCACAATCGTCATCGTCACGCACAACCCCAGAGTGGCCGAACGCGCCGACCACACGCTTTGGCTCAAGGACGGTCAGGTCGAGTCGCTGCTCGACAATCGCGCCGTCTCGCCAGCCGCCGAGGGGCATCGGTGATCCGCGACACGATGCGCATGGTGCAGCTCGGCCTGAAGAGCCTGATGCTGCACAAGCTGCGCAGCTCGCTGACGACCGCGGGCATCCTGTTCGGAGTCGCTTCGGTCATCGCCATGCTCGCGGTCGGCGAAGGTGCCAGCGAGGAGACGTTGAAGCGCTTCCGCGACATGGGTGTCACCAACGTGCTCGTGCGCAGCGTCAAGCCCGAGGAGACACAGCAGAGCTCGTCTAACAGCATGATGAGCGTGCTCGGCTACGGCCTGCTCTATCCGGAGGCCGACCGCATCGAAAACCTGCTGCCGCAGTCCACGGTCGTGCGCGTTCGCGAGTTCCAACGCGGTGTCATGCACGGCGAGTACTGGCGCAGCACGATGATCGTCGGCACCGAGGTCGCCTTTCTTTCGGTCACCAACATGAAGGTTGCCGAAGGACGGTGGATGACGGATCTCGACATGACGAAGCAGATGAACATCTGCGTGCTCGGCGCCAGCCTCGCCAAG
>JBDSBS010000688.1:0-3713 GCA_039921435.1 Planctomycetota bacterium
CAGGATCCGTCGGAAACTGCATGGCCCAGCCGACGCCCTTCTCGGTGACGCGGCCGTACAACTCGCCGTTGATGAAGTTGGCCATACGCACGGCAAAGATGCCAAACGTGCCCGCCAACGCGCAGGCATCGGCGGTGCGGCCCCAGCCGACTTGATGCCGCCGGCAGAACAGCCAGATCGCGATCGCGACGCCGGCGACGCCGCCGTGAAAGGCCAAGCCGCCCTTCCACACCTGTGCGAAGTTCAGCGGGTTGAGCAGCGATTGGTCGTAGAACAGCGCGTAGCCGGTTCGGCCGCCGAGCATGACGCCGAACACCAAGTAGAAGACGAGGTCGGGCGCAGCCTCCGGCTTTACCGGGAAGAACCCGGAGCGGGCCAGGCGGACCAAGATCCACTGACCGACGACGAAGCCGACGACGTACATCATGCCGTACCAGCGAATGTCGATCGGCCCCGGAATGTCGAACAGCACGGGGTCCCACGCGGGGAAGTCCATCCGCGGCAGGCTAGCCAGCCGCGCGTCGGAAAGCACGCGGCGCAACCGGCCAGACTCGATCGCGCGTGGCCGCGGCGGTATCTTGCTGCACCCGATGTCTAGCCAGAGAACCTCGACGCTCGCCTCAGTGACCGCCCGCCTCGAGCCCGCGGCTCGCAGCACGGCAGAAGGCATCCTGGCCGACGTAGCGAGCGAGCGCAGTCGCCTGGCCGTCGCGTTCCCCGGTCTGCCGCGGCGCTTTGGCCGCGAACCGCTGCGCGGTGGCCGCACTCGGCTCGGCCCCGGCACCATCTACCTCGACGCCTTCCGCAACTGCGATCTCGCCGCTGCCTGGCTGCTGCTCGCCAGCGAAGCGAACGATGCCGAACTGTGGGATCTGTATGCCCACGGCGATATCGAGGAGAGGGCGATGCTGTTGCGTGCACTGCACGTGCTGCCGATCGGCCCGGCGACGGTGCGACTCTTGGGCGAAGTGCAGCGCACGAACATGCTGGTGCACCTCGAGGCCGCCGTGTGCGACGGCGATCTCCTCGCGCGCGCGGTCGGCCAACCGGGTTTCGACCTGTCCGCAGCCAACAAGCTGCTGCTCAAGCTGGCCTTCCTCGACCTGCCGTTGCACCGCGCCTTCGAGGCGGAACGCCACGCCAACACCGAGCTGTCCCGCATGCTGCAGGACCTGGCCACCGAGCGCGAAGCCGCCGGCCGCGCCGTCTGGCGCGACACCTGGCGCTTGATCGGCCGCGCACCGTGCCCCGGTTCGACCGCGAGGCTCGTCGGCGGCCTCGAACACGGCGACGACGGCGTGCGCCTGGCGGCCGCCGAGGGCTTGCTCGCGTTGGTCGGAGACAATCCCAGCGAACTGCGGGCCTTCGCCAAAGAGCGCCTGCAACGCGAACCGCGTGAACAGGTGCGAGCGGTGCTGCAACGCATTGCCATCGCCTGAGCCACTCTCGACTCTTCACGGCATCGGTGGCCACGCACCGTCGTCCCACCGAACGCGCCTTCCCCCACACGGCCTCCACGATGCTCATCTTCGAACCGCACATCCACATGTTCAGCCGCATCACGGACGACTACGAGCGACTCAGTCTCGCAGGCGTGCGCGCCGTGCTCGAACCCGCCTTCTGGCTCGGCCAGAACCGCACGTCGGTCGGCACCTTCGTCGACTACTACGAGACCCTGATCGGCTGGGAACGCCATCGGGCGCAGCAGTTTGGCATCCACCACTTCTGCACCATGGGGCTCAACCCGCGCGAGGCCAACGACGACCGCGTCAACAAGGACGTGATGGCGATCCTGCCGCGCTACTGCGAGAAGGACTCCTGTGTCGGCATCGGCGAGATCGGTCTCGACGACCAAACCAAGACCGAGGAGAAGTTCATGGCGGAGCAGATCGAACTGGCGAAGCGCCACAAGCTGCCCGTGCTCGTGCACACCCCGCACCGCGACAAGAAGAAGGGCTTCGAGCGCTGCATCGCGATCGTGCGCGAGAGCAACTTCCCGATGGAGCGCGTGCTGCTTGACCACGGCAACGAGGAGACCATCAAGATCACGCGCGACCTCGGCTGCTGGTCGGGCTTCTCGATCTATCCGAACACCAAGATGGATCCCACGCGCATGGTGTCGATCGTGCTCGAGTACGGCGTCGACCACATGGTCATCAACAGCGCCGCCGATTGGGGCGTCAGCGATCCGATGATGGTGCCGCGCACGGTGGTCAAGCTCGAGCAAGCTGGTGTGCCGCGCGACAAGATCGAGCAATTGGTGTGGCAGAACCCAATCGCGTTCTTCGCCCAGAGCGGCCGCCTCGACGAGGGCATGTTGCAGAAGCCCGCGCGGGCCAACCTGCGCGAGACGTTCGAGGGCAATTCGGTGCTGCGCGGCCAAGACCCAGAACGGCTCTGAAGACGGCGCGCCTTGGCGCGGTGCCATGGGCCAGGCCCGCCGGGCGTCGCCGGATCGCACCGAAGTAGGCCTCAGGCAGTACCATGTCCCCAGTACCATCTCCCGCCAAGGCACACCGCCGGCTGAGACCGCACGACCAAGACGCCTCGTCGCCTTTCGATGCGTCGACCGTTCGCCCTGCCCTGCCATGCAATCACCGCTCGACCCAGGCCTGCTCGAACTCGTCGAGCGCTGCATTCTCGCTTTCGAGCGGAACGGCGAACCCGGTCTCGAGCAAGAGTTGGTCGGGGCAGACCAGCACGCGGCGGCGACGCGCGAACACATCGCGGTGCTGCGTGCCAGCGGCCTGCTCAACCCTCCCGAACTACCCGACCGCATCGGCGCGTGGCGCGTCCTCAAGCGACTCGGCAGTGGCGGCATGGGCACCGTGTACCTCGCCGAACAGAGTGAGCCCATCGCCCGACGCGCGGCCGTCAAGGTGATCCGCCGCGGAATGGACTCGCACGAAGTGCTCGCCCGCTTTGCCATCGAACAGAGGGCCCTGGCGCTGCTCGACCACCGAGGCATCGCCCGCATCCTCGACGCCGGCAGCACGACGGACGGCCGCCCCTACCTGGTGATGGACTACGTCGCCGGTCCACCGATCCTGCGCTACTGCGACGAGCGGCAATTGGACATGCAGCAGCGTTTGGAACTGTTCGCACTGGTGTGCGACGCCGTGCAGCACGCTCACCACAAGGGCCTGCTGCATCGCGACCTCAAGCCGTCGAACATCCTCGTGACCGAACGCGAGGGCGCGCCGTTGCCCGTCGTCATCGATTTCGGCGTCGCCAAGTCGGTCGGCGGGTCCAACATCGTGGCCCAACTCACTCTGCCGGGACACCTGATCGGCACGCCCGAATACATGAGTCCCGAGCAGGCCGCCAACGAGAGCGACGTGGACACGCGCACCGACGTCTACAGCCTCGGCGTGGTGCTCTACGAGTTGCTGACCAGCACGCTGCCCTTCGACGCGCGGGCCCTGCGCAGCCCCCACCGCGCACATTCGCTCCGCCAATCCGAACCACCAACCCCCAGCACTCGCATCACCGCGCTCGGTGCGGCCGCCGCCGCTGTCGCTGCCCAGCGACGCTCGAGCATCGGCACGCTGCGCCGCACATTGCGTGGCGACCTCGACTGGATCGTCATGAAGGCGCTCGACCGCGACCGCAACCGCCGCTACGGCATGCCGGGCGAGCTCGCCGCCGACATCCATCGCCACCTGCGCAGCGAGCCGATCACGGCCGGCGCCCCCGGTTTCTGGCACCGCTCG
>JBDSBS010000689.1:0-3362 GCA_039921435.1 Planctomycetota bacterium
CCAGCCCCCAGATCAATCCCTCGCCGATCCCGCGCGTCCGCGCGCAAGCGATGCGGGCAAACAGAGCACCGGCCACGGCGCCGGTGACCGGCCCGGTCCACAACGTCGTGTGCCCGAGCAGCAAGCACGCGAGGCCGCCGAGACCACCGACGATGGCACCGACGATGCAGCGGGCGCGCAGGGAGACGTGGTACTTCATGGGGTCTTGCGCTCCTTACCGTCGAGATCGATGGTCTGCACGATGTCGCGCGGAAAGAAGATCTCGACGAGCCAGTCGCCCATCACGCGCACCTTGCGCTCGAGGCTCGGCAGCTTGCTCAAGTAGATCGTGCGCCACATGAACCAAGCGAACAGGCCCGAGAAGCGCAGGCCCTTGATCTCGGCGCACGCGGTGTGGTGGCCGACGACACACAATGCGCCGAGCGGCGAGAAACGGAACGGTCGCGGCGCCTTGCCCTGCAACGCCGCGCGCAGGTTGAACGCGAGCTGACGCGCCTCGCGGATCGCAAACTGCGCCGTCGGCGGGCAGTTCATGCCCGTCTTCGGATTCGGGATCGCGGCAGCGTCACCGAGCGCCCACACATTGCTCTGGCCCTTGACGAGCATGGTCTGCTCGGTGACCACGGCACCTCGCTTGTCGAGTTCGACGCCAGCCTGGGTGGCAAGGGTCTTCAGCAGCGGATTCGGTGCGGTGCCCGCGGTCCACACCAGGGTTCGCGATGCCACTTCGCCATCGGACAGAACGACGCGGTCCGCCGTCGCGTCCTTCAACCGCGTGCCGAGACGCAACGTGACCCCACGTCCGGCCATGCTGCGCTGCGCGTAGAGAGCGAGCGGTTCGCTGAGTTCGTTGAGGATGCGTTCGCCGCCGTGCACGAGCACGACCTGCAGTTCCTTGCGCGGAATGTTGGGGTAATACGGCAGCATGCCGCGCGCAAAGTCGTTGAGGCCGCCCGTCAGCTCGGCACCGGCGAAGCCCCCGCCGGCGATCACGAACGTCAAGAGGCGCCGCCGTTCGTCGGCATCCTGCTCGACATCAGCGCGCTCGAAGCAGTCGATGACGTGGTTGCGGATGCGGATCGCGTCGGCCAACGACTTGAAGTCGAACGCGTGCGCCTCGACGCCCTTCATGCCGAGGTAGTTGGACACCGCCCCGAGCGCGAGCACGAGATGGTCGTACTCGAGCTCCTGACCAGCCCCCGCGGAGCGCTCGACGCGCACGCACCGGTTCGCCAGATCGATGGCAACGGCCGAACCGCGCACCACCGTGGTGCGCCGCAGACCCGTGCGCAATGGACTCGTGATGTGCGTCGCTTCGAGACTGCTCGCCGCGACCTCGGCCAACATCGGCGTGAACAGCAGCGCATTGGTCTCGCTGACCAACGTCAACTCGACGGCAGGGCTGGCGCCAAATAGGTTCTCGAGACGTTCGGCTGTCGAGACACCGGCGAAACCACCGCCGAGGATGAGTATGCGCGTCGGGGTTGGCAGCACGGGTTCGGGCGGCGTGGCCTCGCTCCCCCACCTTCGCGTGACGTAGCCATCGATCGCGTGGGCGAGCACACCGAGCGTCGCCATGAACAGCATCCATCCCACGAGTGCTGGAAACACTTCCTGCATCGCGGCGGCCGTCCAGCGCCGCGGCTCGCCGTCGAGCATGGGCAGGAGCACGACGCTATTCAGCGCCCACAGCGGCACGCCAAACGCGGCCGCCTCCATGAGTGCATCGATGGTGGCGCGCGCGGCGGGACGCCGAAGTGCGACGAAGCACGGTGCGACGAGCAGCGCGAGCGCGACACCGCGCCCCAGCGACGCGGCAGCTTGCCCGATCGTCAGCACGAGTATGGGGCTGGCGACGAGCCCAGCCGTGGCACCGATGCACGCACGACGGAGGATGCGATTCATACCGGCACGAAGAGAGGCTGGCAGCCCGCGCACAGGGCGAGGGCGGACGAAGGGGGCGCTGCTACGACGAGTATCCTGGACAACGATGCGCGCTTCTTCCAAGATTCGCCAGGGGATGGGACCCAGGTCGCGGCACCAGTCGTAACCTGCGCCCCGTGACGCAAGTCACCACCTCTCCGAAACCACTCCCGACCAAGAACATCATGAAAGCTACCAAGTCCGTTCTCCTTTCCGCTGCTGTCTCAGGCCTCCTGCTCGGCGCCACCACGCTGACCTCCTGCTCGAAGAAGGAAGCGACGACCACGCCGCCGGCCGCTGGCGCTGCCGGATCGGGTGCCGCTGGAGCCGCCGCAGCCACCGCCGACAAGCATGCCTGCAAGGGCCTCAACGCGTGCAAGGGCAAGGGCGGCTGCAATACCGGGGATGCCGGTTGTGCCACCAAGAACTCCTGCAAGGGCAAGGGCGGCTGCGCCACTGCCGCGCACCACAGCTGCAAGGGGCAGAACACCTGCAAGGGCCAGGGCGGCTGCAAGTCCGGCGATGGCAGCTGTGCGGGCAAGAACACCTGCAAGGGCAAGGGCGGCTGCGGCGTTCCCGTCAAGCACTAGACCCTGGCCAGTTCTGCGCGATGGGCAACAGCCGGCACCTGCTTCCGCTCCTGCTGGCCAGTTGTTCGGCGCCAACGCCCAACGAACCCATCGCTCCACGTTGGCTCTTCTCGGTCACGCTGGGTCGTGACGCCGAAGAGCTGACCGTGCTCGCGACGCTGCCGCCGGGGCCGGCGCTGGACCTCACGGTCGCGCCGTCCGGCGTGCCGTTCCTGACCGACATCCAGGTCGAAGCGAACGGGTCGATGCAGGCCGCGGTCTTCGTCGACGAGACGCTGCACCTCGCCGCGGCCGGCACGTCTCGACTGCTGCGCTGGCGTTTTCGCGCCCGCGCGGCCAGCACGGCCATCGACGACATCGACCTGGCAGCCTGGCGTGGCCGCGGCTTCATGGGTTCGCTCGCCGCGTTCTTGCCGCAACCCGTGGAAGCCTCGCCCGATCTCGGCTTCGACCTCAGCGTCGACTCGCCGCCAAGTCTGGCCTTTGCGTGCGTCGGCGAGCGCACGGCCGACGGCTGGCGGGGCGCGCTCAACGAGCTGCCGATGCTGCCGGCGTGCACCTTCGGCGCGATTGTGGTGCGCGCGTTGCCCCTCGGTGAGCAGCTCGATGCGCCGCGTATCGACGTCGTCGAACTCTCGCCCCGTCCAGCCCGCTACGCCGAAGCACTCGACGAATGGGTGCTGGACGCCGCGCGCGCAATCACACCGTTCTTCGGCAAGTTCCCCGTCGACTCGCTGCTGCTCGTCGTCGCCTCGGGTCGTCACCCAGGCATCAGCGGCGGCACCGCCCGTGGCCTCGGCGTCGCTCGCATCTTCGTCGACGTGCCACCGCGGTTTGGCAAGGAGCAGT
>JBDSBS010000690.1:0-4614 GCA_039921435.1 Planctomycetota bacterium
ACAAGTACTGCGCCGATGGCTGCGCGGCGAAGCCGCGACGCGAGATCGGCAGGGCCGCCGAGCGGAGCTACCGGGAGAGCGAGATCGGTCGGCGGAACAGCGCCGCGCGGCAGCGGCGGCATCGGGCTCGCCGCCGTCGTGGAGCAGATTCCGTAACGCATCCATGTCCACCAGCGGAGCCGGCTCTGGTTGGAGCGGTGCCGAGGCAAATGCCTCGACACCATGAACACGATCGCTACCAGCGTGCGTCCGCTCGCACACGGCCCCATTCCCCTGCAACCTGCAACTTCTGCGGCGAACCGTGCGGGTCCTACTCGCGCGACAGCCTGCTGCGGCGGCGCGGGGCTCCGCTCATGGCCGTGACCGCGGGATGCGTCCATGGTGATCCGCAGCGAAGTCGAGGCGGAGATCCTCCGTCTGTGCCACGTCGAGAAGTGGCCGGTCGGCACGATCGCGGCGCAGCTGCACATGCACCTCGACGCGGTGACGCGCGTGATCGCGAGCGGCGGGGCTTCGCCATCGCGCCCGCAGCGGCCCGCTCGCATCGACGCCTTCTTGCCATTCATCCTAGAGTCGTTGCGCCGCTATCCAGGGCTGCCGGCGAGCCGGCTCTACCAGATGTGCCGCGTGTCGTGCTGCCGTGGTGTTGCGGCGCATGCTGCGCCGGCTGTTGATTCGGGGGGAGAAGGAAACGCGCAGAGCAAGGCAAGGCTTGCGGCGCCCATTCCGATCATGTTCATCATCGTGGGCTTCGTTGGTTGGAGACTGCTCGCGACGAGCGAAGGCCTTCCTGCACCCTCCCTGCGCAGTTTGCTGCGGCCACGCCTCAGGGGCCGAGGCAGAACGAGTGCGCCGTGCCGCCCAACCGCCGGAGTCCGTCGCGACCGAGGAATCGACAGAAGGACACGCTGTATCGATCTGTGCGCGAGGCGAACACCGCGCGCAGGTCGCGCAGATCGGGCTCCCGATTCGTCGGAACCACCCGATCCCGTCATCCCCGCACGGGGGCTATCTCCTCAGCAGCATTCAACCCGCGGGCGAGGTCTCCTGGACGCTGACTTCCTTGCCCTCGAGCACGGCCTGCAAAGCGTCCGGCACGTAGGGCTTGCTCGCAGTGCCGAACTGCCCGCGGTAGCGAAGGATGCCGGCCTTGTCGATGACGACGGTGGTCGTCGTCACACGAACCCCGAACAGATCCGCCGCGTCGCCTGCCGTGTCCATGAAGACTGGCACCGAGAACTCCTTGGCGGCGCGGAAGCCCTCGACCTTCTCGACGGTGTCGGCCGCACTCGCGTCGATGCCGAGCACGGCCGCTTCGCCTTGGAACGCGGTTGCCACAGTTTGGAAGTACGCGTCCAAATGGCGGCAGCTGTGGCAGAACGTGCACCAGAAGGTCAGGCTGACGACACCCGACGCCGTCCGCTTCTGCAAGTCACTCAGCTTCCAGACCTTTCCCTCGGCGTCGGTGACCGAGAAGTCCGGCACCTTCTCGCCGATCGCCACGCGCGCGGCGCGGTGACCGCCGGTAGCGAGACCCAGCAGATCCTGGTGGAACACGGCGGCCAACACCAACAGCAGGACGCCCGCAACGAGCAACATTCGACGCATGGGGGGGGGAGTCTAGCAGCCTCGTCATCGCGCGCGCGCGGCGAACACCTCGCTGCGCACGCAACCCGCAGTAACCATCAACCGATGCTATGGCGCCACGGGTCCCGCAAGCAATCTCGTCGCCAGCCACAGCGGCCAGCCGCACGCGGCGCAAGATTTGCGATTCTCTGACAACCCAAACAGGAAAACTCCATGCGCCTCACTCGTGTCCTCGGTACGGCCCTCGCCACTCTGAGTCTCTTCGCCCTCGCTGCCTATCGGAACATTGCGCCGCAAGATCCGCAGCCGTCGAAGGTTCACGCACACAGCATGATGCAGGCCTCGGCGACTGCGAAGACGATCGCAGACTGCATGCTCTCCTGCGAAGCGGGCGCCCACCACTGCGCGATGATTGCCATGGAGAGGAAGGAAGAGCATGTCCAAATGCACACGATGCTCGCCGATTGCGCCACGATCTGCGCGACGACGGCCGGCCTCGTGGCGCACAGCAGCCCGCTGCAGGGAACTCAACTCACCACGTGCGCCACGGCCTGCGACACGTGCGCCGCCGAGTGCTCGTCGACGGAGCTACTACGACTCGATGCGCGAGGCCTACGCAGCGACGGGCACCTTCGCGCCGCCACAGAAGGACCGACGCGCCGGCAGAACGATCGACACGCTGATCGACGCGTACCTCAAGCACTGCGCCGGCTACTACGCCAACTCGAAGGCAACCGTCGGCAACATCGAGCGCGCCCTCACGGCGCTGCACGAGCGGTTCGGCAGGCGCCCCATCGAGTCGTTCGGCCCCCGGCTGCTGCGTGACGTGCGTCCGCGCTATCGCGCGATCAGCAAGCGGATGATGTTCCGGAACTACCAGTGTGGAGGCAAAATGCGGGTCGATGCTGGCTCCCATGTGGTGGCGGATGCATCCATCGGTGTTGACTTCATGGTCATCGGATGTATACTTTGCGTAGACAATCTGATGAACGCCAAGCGCTCCATGACCTTGAACTTGACCGACGCCGAGATGGCGGCGCTCGACGAGCTCGCGCAGAAGAAGGATCTGTCGAAGACCGCGGTGATCCGGCAGGCGATCAGGCTCTATCAGATGCTCGATGCCCGGATGGCGAAGGGTGAAAAGCTGTTCTTCGAGGACGAGGCGGCCAAGAAGAAGGCGGAGTTGATGGTGCTGTGAGCACGCGGACCACCCAACTTGTCGACGGTGCTTCTGGCAACCTGGTCGAAGCGCAGCTCCACGACGAGTTGAAGGCGCAGGACCTCTTGCTGGTCGAGCGGGTCTGGTCCGCGCATCGCGCGAAGCTCATGGCGAGCTGCTGCATGCCGGCGTGATGCGGCGCGACTGGCCGCAGAGCCTGCACTGGGACTGGGCCCGGAAGGCGCCGGAGCTCAAGCTCCTGGTGAACTCGGCCTGCGGTCTCGTGTGCCAGGACGAGTGGCAGGCGCTGATGATCACGAAAACGCAGCCCTACCAGGTGCGGGTTGGTGACGACCGCGGCAGGCCGCTCGTCTACGTCGACTTCCTCGAGGTCGCGCCGTGGAACTGGCCGATCCCGCAGCTGCAGCAGCGGGCAAGGTTCAAGGCCTGCGGTTGGGTGCTGCTGCGGCAGGCGGTGGCGCAGAGCCTGAGCGAAGGTTTTCACGGGCGACTTGGCTTGCATGCGTTGCCGCAGGCGGAGTCCTACTACGAGCGTTGCGGCATGACGCGCATCGCGGTCGATGCCACCAAGGAAGACCTGGCCTACTTCGAGTTTGGCCGCAACGAGGCCCAGCAGTTTCACAACGGGAGGATGCCATGACGACCAAGGACACGGAGCAACCGATGAACCACGAATGGCTGCGGCGCATGGCCGAGCTGGAAGACAGCTGTGGCGCCGTCTCGGTCGGTGGCCTCGCCCACGAGCTCGGCTTGCTCGAGGTGCCGCGCGAAACCGACGTCGTGACGCGTACGGCGTTCGGCAAGCTCATCGAACTCGCCCGGCGCCGCGCCGGTCTTGGCGTCGGAGCGCTCGCGAAGCAGGCCGGCACCGAGGTCGCCGACATCATCCAATTCGAGCGGGGCGACAGCACCGGCCTGGCGCCACGCGTGGTGCTCCAACTCTGTTCCGCCCTCGGCTTGCCGCAGACGGGCGTGATGGATCTCGCGGGTCTCACTGGCCGCACGGATGAGAGCGTCGCCGAAGCCGCCGTGCGGTTCGCGGCCCGATCCGAGGGCATCGAGAAGCTCACCGCCGAGGAACGAAGTGCGCTGCAGGAGTTCGAGAAGGTGCTTGCGGGGGCTGCCGGGTTGAAGTGAGTTCTCGCCCGAACGGTGGCCGGCGGAATCGCCGCACCAAGCATGAAGGCGGAACTGTTCGTGGAGCCCGTCGGCGGGCCTGTCCTCCGTCGCGAGGGTGCTTTCTGCACCCCGACGATGAAGAGCGCGAAGCAACATCCTGAGTGATTCGGCCACCTTGGCCGGCGTCGGGAATGCAGACGTCACGCTGCAGCGGGAGCTGCGCATAACGGCTACAGCTGTGGTGTAGAGCGCCCTCTTGAAAGGTTCCCCCTAACCCAACGAGAGGTGCTGTATGGCAACTGTATGGCAAAAGAGTCCTGAAACCCCGGGACCCCGGGCAAAGAAGCCCAGGGCAAGAATCGTCCCGTCCACGAGGTTCGCATCGGCGCCAACAAGGCCACCATCTGGTGCAACCAGACGGCCAACGGTCCGATGTACAACGTCACGTTCGCGCGCATCTACCGTGATGCCGAGGACAACTGGAAGGAGAGTGCCAGCTTCAGTCGCGATGACCTCCTGGTCGTCTCGAAGCTGGCCGACATGTCGCACACCTGGCCCGGCCTGCGGCCCGGGCCTTCGTGTGCGCTTGTCCTCCCGGCGCGCAGGCCCTCGACGGCACTCAGTGCCTCGAAGATGGCCGGCGTGGCCAGCTCCTCAGCGACCGCCCACTAAAACATGCGCACGATGCTCTGCACCTGGGTGTTGTGACCTTGCGGCTGAGCTTCTTG
>JBDSBS010000691.1:0-2640 GCA_039921435.1 Planctomycetota bacterium
GGGCCGGAAACTCGTCGAGTGGCAGGGCCCCCGACTTCCACGACAGCGCGTCTTCTTCGGGGCTCACCAAGACGAGGTCTTGCTTGCCATCGCCGTCGACGTCGCCGATCGCGATCGAGGCCACGCCGGCCAAGGTCGGCAGTGCGCGCACGGTGTACGTGGGTTTGCCCGCCGTGAACACCTGCAACTGCGCGCGCTCGGGTTGGGCGACAACGAGATCGTCTTGCCCATCGCCGTCGAGATCGCCGACGGCGAACGGCAGCGTGCGGCCGCTAGAGCCGTCGCCGAGCGGCCACCACTCGAGGGCTTGCTGGCCACCGTGCTCGGCGTAGCGCTGCAGCGAGACGCGGCGGTCGGGACCTTGGATCGTCGCGATCGCCAGCGAGCCGTCGGCGAAGCGGGACGGGAACGCGTGCAGCAGGTTGTCGACGGCGGCGATCTGCCACGGGCCAAAGGTGCTGTCGCCGCGCCCGCGCCGCAGCCGCAGGTTCATGCTCGTGCCGCCGACGACGAACATGATGTCGAGGTGCTGGTCGCCGTCGACGTCGAGCAGTTCGAACGCGAACGCGTTGTCCTCGATCGGCTCGATCGCCGACATTTTCAGCTCGCCAGTGAGCCGCGTGAGCCAGCGCAGGTTGCCGCGGCTCCAGGCCACCACGTCTTGCTTGCCATCACCGTCGAGGTCGCCGGTCAGCATGCCGATGCCACGTGCACCGAGGCCGAGGTCCGTGGGTGGGCGTTCCATGCCACCGCTGCCCGGTTTGACGATGCGGAGTTGGCCGCGGCTGTCGACCAGCAGCAGGTTGGCCTTGCCGTCGCCGTCGATGTCCGCCAGCGCAAAGCCCGTGATCTGGCCATCGGTGGAGATCGCTTCGGTCGTCGTCTCCTTGCCGTTGCAGCGAACGGCGACGAGCCGGCCCCGCCGCGCATCGATGACCAGCGCCTCGACCCTGCCATCGCCGTCGATGTCGCCGATGCGCAGGGTGCTGATGCCGTCGCCGATCTTGGTGATCAGCGGGCCGGTGAAGCCAAAGCGCGCGCGCAGCTCGACGGGGATGGGGGGCGGGCCACTCTGCGCTGCCGCGAACGAGGCGAGGAACAGGCTCAGGAACGGGCTGGCGAGGCGTTGGAGGTTGGCGTGCATCCGGCCGCCAATCTATGGTTGCGCGCATGCTGCTGACAACCCTTGCTTGCTTCTTCGGCCTCTTCTCTGGCCCCTTCGACGGGCAGGATCCCACCGCTGGCGCGCCGGCAATTGCAGCGCCCGCTGGGTCGGCCATCGAAGTGCTCGACCTCGGCAACGACTGCAAGCTGCAAGGTCACGTCTTGCGCACAACCGAGCAAGAGATCTTTCTCGATGTCGGCTACGACATCTTGAAGGTGCCGGTCGCCAAGGTGCTGCGCCGCGAATCGGTCGCGGGCAGCAAGAGCGGCCGTGTCGTGCGCGAGACGCTGTTCGCGCGCGCCGAGCTGCCCGAACGTTCGGTCGCCGAAGGTGCCAAGCTCATGGGCGAGGCAGTCGTCAAGGTCGAAGCCGCGGGGGTGTTCGGTTCGGGCTTCGTCACGCACAAGGACGGCTGGATCGTCACCAACTTCCACGTCGTCGAAGGCGAAGTCGAAGTCGACGTCGTCATCTACCCGCTCGGCAAGGACGGCTACGAACCGCGCACGCTGCGCAAGTGCAAGGTCGCGGCGATCAATCCGGCGATGGACCTCGCCCTCGTCAAGGTGGAGCCGCCGAAGGACCTCGAGCTGAAGACCGTGTTCTTGGCCGAGAGCGATGCGATGCAGGTCGGCGACACGGTCTACGCGATCGGCGCGCCGATCGGTCTCGACCGGACCGTGAGTGCGGGCATCATCAGCGTGACGAACCGCACGTTCGAAGGCCGCTGCCACTTCCAGATCACGACGCCGATCAACCCCGGCAACTCGGGCGGGCCGCTGTTCAACCTGCGCGGCGAAGTCGTCGGCGTCAACAGCTCGGGCTATCAGGGCTTCCAAGGGCTCAACTTCGCGATTCCAGCGAAGTACGTGATCGACTTCCTGCAGAACCGCGATGCGTTTGCACTCGACACGACGCGCAGCGAGAACGGCGTGCACTACCTGCCAGCACCCGAGAAGCCTGGTTCGGGCAAGTGAACGGGGTGGCGGTCCTTCGGCCCACCCGCGCCGCCGCGCCTTGGTGCTCGTGCAACGCGTGTCGATGATGTCTTCATGCGCCACCTGCTGCTGTGCCTGCCGCCGCTCGCGGCGTTCGCATTCGCGTTGCCGTTCTCGCTGAGCCCGCAGGAACCGCCGCTGCGCGTCAACCTGCGCATCGGCGAGCAGACCTGCGCACTGGTCGACGGACAGGAGGCGACGATCGAGATCGCCGGCCAGCCGACCAAGGTGATGGTCTCCGTCGACGCAAGCCGCCGCTTCGACGCCGACGCCGCGGGCGTGCAGTTCGACTACCCGCGGCACATGCGATTCGAGTTGGACGAAGACGAGGACGGCAGTCGGGATTGGACTCTCGATGGACTCGACTGCGAGATCTACGTCTATCAACTTCGCGGCGACGGAGCGCGCACGTTCGCCGAACGCTTCGTCGCGGCGCTCATCGGGAAGCTCTGCGGGCTCGACGGCGATGCGCAGGTCACC
>JBDSBS010000692.1:0-2795 GCA_039921435.1 Planctomycetota bacterium
CTCGTGCAGGCCCACACAGCACCCGAGCTGCTCATCGACATGGCGACGACCGCCGTCACGTTCTTGGCGGTCGGCAGCAGCGCGCTCAGTGGCCTGCGTTCGTTCGGGTTCTTGTTGGCGTTCGGTCTCGTCGCCAGTGTGCTCGTGACGTTGACGGTGTTGCCGATCTTGCTGCGCTTCGTCGGCGATCGCCGAGATCCGGAACGCAGTTGGTTGGCGGCGCTCGCCGATCGTTGGGCGGGCCATCGGCAGGCCCGGCCGGTGGCGTTTGCCACGATCGCACTGATGGGGGTCGGAGCGGTGTTTCTCGCCGTGCATGGTGTGCCGCTGCGCGCCAGTACCGATGCACTGCGGCCCGACGACGATCCCGTCGGTCTAGCGCGCACCCGCATCGAGGCGGAGCTCGGTTTCTCGACGGTGCCCGTCGCCATGCTCTGGCCGCAGGCGGAAGAACCGTCGCCCTTGTGGGGCGGGTTGCATCGTTTGCAGGAGCAGGGTGTGCTGCGCTTCTGGAGCGGAATCGAGGCCATCGACACGGTGTCGGCTCGCACGCGCGTTGCGACGTTCCGCCGCACGACGAACGGCTTCGTCGACGCGACGCTGGCGGACTTCACCGCGGCCGGTCTGTCCGCCGAGCCCTTTCGCCAAGCACTCGACGAGTTGGCCGTTCGCATTGCGGCCGATCCGCCGACGCTGGCGCCCAACATTGTCGAGCTCGATGGGGTGCCGTACCGCATCGTCTCCGCCTGGCCGCGCGAGCGCCTCGAACACGACAACTATCCGACCTTCGCTGCTGCCGTGGCATCACAGCTCGGACCGCGCGTGCAGGTGCACGGAGGACCCACCGTGCTGCGCGAACTCGAGGACGTGCTGCGCGCGGATCTGCAGCGCGCCCTGCTGTTGGCGACATTGTTGGCCATGGTCATGGTCGGCGTCTGGCAACGTTCCGTGCGCCACGGCCTACTGGCACTGCTGCCTAGTTCGATCGGCATGTGCGTGACTCTCGTGGCGCTGGTCGTGTGCAACGTGCCGTTGTCGCTGATCAGCTTCGTCGCGATCCCGTTCGTGCTCGGCATCGGGGTCGACGAGGGCGTGCATCTCTCGGGGCACTTTCGCAGCGGTGCCGCGGTGACCGGGGCTGTGGGGGTCGGCGTCGCGCGCACGAGCTTGAGCACCGTGCTCGGCTTCTCGTCACTGTGGTTGGCGACGAGCCCCGGGTTGGTAGAGCTGGGCTGCATCGTCGCGTTCGGATCGTTCTGCAGCATGCTGGCGGGCTTGTTCGTGTTGACACCGTTGCTCGCCGCGCGCACGGCGCAGCCTCACCAGAGTCGTGCCCAACAGAACCAGTGATGCGGGCGCTCGCGGATCGCCGCTTCGCAAGCTCCTGCCATGCGCGCCACCGCGGCTGCGATGTCGGCTTCTTTGTCGTCGGTCTTGGCGACCGCAAACGGCTCTCGCATGACCATGCGGTAGTGGCGCCGGCCCTCGCGAAACACGAACACGGGCACGAGCTCCGCATTGGCGGCGCGGGCGAGTGTTGCGGGACCAGGCGGCAGGTCCATGGGCCGGCCAAACATGCGGCTTCGCAGGGACCCCATCCCGGCGCGCGGTCGGTCGCCGGGCAAGGCGATGATGTCGCCCTTGCGAAGGGCCATGAGCAGCTTGGCACCGAGGATCATGTCAGCACCGGCGTAGTGCACGACGAACAGGTCGCGCTGCGGGTGCTTCTCGAACAGCTGGCTGATGAAATGCTGCGCCGACACGTTCATCTCGGGTTCGCGCACGACGTGGATCTTGCGGCCTTGCGGCACTTCGTGCACGAGCGGCCCCATCTCCCAGTTGCCGAAGTGGGCGGTGAAGAAGACGTAGCCGCACTTCGCCGTTTGCATTCGACGATAGGTCGCTTCGCCCTCGAACTGAAAGCGCATTGGGCGGTCGCTGCGGAACTGTTCGTAGCGCTCGGTCATGCACCACGCGAAATCATAGAACGTGCGCCAGATGCGGCGCTGACGTTCCAAGAACCCGCACGGGCCGAGCACGACCTCCAGATTGCTCGCGACCGCGCCACGGATGCGCCAAAGCCAGCACCAGAAGAAGCACGTCGACAGGTAGTTCATCAGCACGATGAACCACTCCGGGAAGAACGTGAGCCAGTAGTGCAGCTTGTACCAGGCGATGCCCGTGACATGCAGCGGGCCGAGCAGACGGCGCCCCAGGGTGCGCTGGGGGCCGTGTGGCTTGTCGCGGATCGGATCGACGGTGTTTGTGGACGCGGGCACGAGTAGCCTTCTGCAGGTGGCAGCCTATCCCGTGTCCATCGTGCGGCGTATCACCTTCCTGCTACCGGCTCTGCTGTTCGCGAGTTGCAGCGGGTTCGAGGCGCCGCGCGCGGACACGCTGGCCCGCCTGCAGCCGATGCGGATCGCGGCCCGCCTGCCCTCCCGGTTCGAAATCGAACTGCGATCGGCGGGGTTGACGGGCACCTTCGACGCAGTCTTTGCCGTCGAGCCGCCCGGGTTCGGCCTGCAGCTGTTTCCCGACATCGGCGGCAAGGTGTTCGACCTCCGGGTCGGCGCGGGCAACATCCTCGCGGAAATGCCGGGCAGTCGATACGAGGCCACGGCGCCGCTCGACGCAGCAAGCCCACATTTGGCATTGGTGCTCGCTGCGGTGTTCGCTGAGCTGCTGGCCCCCGTCGACGGCCGCCGCGCGCTGGGCGAGCGCGCGCTGGCGGGCGGCGGTAGCGAAGTGCTGCTGGAGCCGGCCCTCGGCAGCGGGACCGTGGTGGCCACCAC
>JBDSBS010000693.1:0-3524 GCA_039921435.1 Planctomycetota bacterium
CGGCGACAGCGCTTCGCAGCCCATGTGCAGCAGCAGGTACGGGTAGTCGGGCAGCACGTGGTTCTGCCAAAGCGTTCGGGAGAAGAAGAAGTCGGCGCGGCCGTCCGCACCGCCATCGAACGACGGCACGAGCTGTTGGCCCTCGCGTCGCCAGTTCCAGGCGGGCCCGCCGATCGCATTCGCGAGCGCTTTCACATCCGTGCGTTCGAATTGCGCAAACCGACCGTCACTGTGCGCCCGCAGCGTGCGCAGCACGGCCGGGCGCTGCAGCCAGGACACGAGTGCCGAGAGAGAGCTGTGCGCGCACTCGTCGTAGCCGACTTCGGCGAAGTCTCGCCACGCTGAATCCGCACCGCGCAGGCTCGCAAGCCCCGAACCGAGCCCCCATGCAATCGACGCCGGCTTGTGTTGCGCTGCTGGCAACGGATTGGTGCGGAACGCGTGGTTGCGATCGAAGTACTCGACGAGCAAGCGCAGCTCAAAGGCGAGGTCGTGGTGCCAACGCACACCCTTCGCCCGGCCATCCTTGGCGAACCCGTCATCCGTGGCGAGATCGACGCTTTGTGGCCTACCCGCCGCATCGAGAGCCCGGGCTTCGGGCAGACGCGCCACGCCGCGCGCGTCGATGCGCGACACGGCAATCTCGGGTTGGGCGAGCGGGTTGCCGAGCGCGCGATCGGCATCGCTGCACTCGCGGTCGCGGTCGTCGGGATCGAGCGCAACGGCGAACGCATCGGCGTCGACGATCGCCGCGCCATCGCTCACATGAAACACATCGACGACGCGCAGCTCACTCTGCTTCTTGGCGACGCACACGCCACCGGCATTGGGCACCGTATCGCCGAACACAACGGTCACCGACGGCAGAGCCGCCGGCCCCGCGACGTAGACGCGTTCCCACTCGCCATCGAGGTCTGCCAGCACGGTGTCGCAGCGGTGCGCGACGTACTCGGGCACACACCGCACGTTCGTTTGCGAAGCCGGGATCGATACGGGCGCACCGTCGGGTCCCGGCAGTTCGAGCGGTTCGTTGCGCCGCCAGTTGCAGGTGCGCACGAGCAGGGCATCGGGGAAGTGGCCGACGAGTACGGCGCCGGCCAACGGTGCAGCATCGCGGCACCGCTTCAACAGGCGACGCAGCGCGAGCAACGTGCGACCGTCTTGGTGCCGCGGTCCCGTGTGCAACTCGACGGCGACGACGGTCGCACGAAAGCCCTCGACCGCGAGATCCACGCCGAACACGCGCAGCCGTTCGCGCAGCGCCGCAACGTCCAGCGCCGGCACCACCAAACCCTGCAGCAGGCGAGCTTCGACGAACACGAGCACGGTCGGCGCCGCTGCCACGCCAGCTTCGTCGAGCACTTCGCAGCGAACGACCTCGATCACGCCGTCGCCGTCGAGATCGTACGGTGCAAATGCGCGCACCACGTCGACCACTGGCTGCTGCGCCGCCACTGGAAGCAGGCTCGTGAGGAGCGCGAGAACGGCGTTGCACCACGAACAAGCGGCAGTGCGCATCAACGCGACTCTACTGCGCCTCCGTCAGAGACGCGCCGGCGACGCGGAGCATGCGTGCGAAAGTGGACGTCGTCCCGTATTCGTACGCCGGAAGCCCACGCCCAGCATGAACGTCCGAGCCCCAATGCCGAGCCTTCTCGTTCGCATCGCATCCGCGGCCGCATGGACCACCGCCCTGCTGGCGCAAGCCAACCCAGTCGACTACGCCGCGTTCGGCCACGCCCTGCTGAAGGAACTCGGCGAACAGGAACCGCCGCCGCTGCAGGCCATGCTCGACCGGCACTATGCGCGCCTGCTGCTCATCGAGTTCGACGTTCGGGTGCCGGGTTCTTTGCTCGCCAAGGTTCAGGACACGACGAAGGTCGCCACGATCGCCGGTGCTCTGCTCGACCTCGAAGATCGGCTCGTGGACTACACGATCTTTGACCAGGACGCACAGAAGGCCAGGCACGGCGACATCAATTCGCTGCGCAAGTACGTCGCGGCATGGAGGAACAAACCGCTCGCCACCGAGCCACCGTCGATCCCTCTGGCCAAAGAACCGTGTTTGCTCGTGCTCGCGCCCACGCGCCAGAACTTTGTCGGCGTCGTCGGTTGGCTCGGCTTGCTCGAGCAGAAGTACCAAGACTACTGGTGGAACAACGGCACGGCCCAGTTCTCCGACCTGCGCGTGCAGGACGAGGGGCACGTGCAGGTCATCGCACTCGAGTACGCAGCCCCCGACCAGAAGGGCGACGTCACGCTCGGTTTCGACATGAACACTCGCGAGCGCACTGGCTTGCTGCAGCACTTCGTGCAACGCGCCGCGGTGTCGTGGTGCTGGCGCCAGTTTGGCGACGATGCCGATGAGACGTTCATCGTCGGCTTCGCGACCGACCTGGTCACAGACGTGCTCGGCCAAAACAACGCGCGCTCCGGCGGCAGCGGCAAGTCGAGCGCTACGGAAGGCAAGAACGCCTTCATTCCGGGCGCGCCCAGCCGCGGCGGCAGTATGGAGATGGTCAACGCCGACAGCAGCTGGCGGCTATCGCAAGGCTCGGACTACTTTGCGCGCGTGTTGCGTCAGGCGCAGAAGGCCGGCGAGCACGACGCCAAGGAGAGCAAGGACCGGCTCGGCCACTTCCTGCTCAAAGACGCGAAGGGAGAGACGAAGCACCGCGTCACCGCACCTTTCCTCGGCAAGGTGGCGTTCGATCGCGACGCCGTGCCCGATCCGTACGTCGACGACTACCTCGAGTTCCATCGCGCGTATCGATCGGCGTTTGTCCACTGGCTGCAAAACAACGCCGGCAAGGGCAAGGCCGGCAGCTTGGAACGGTTTCGCACGGTGTTGCAGAGGTTGATGGAGAAGACCGAAGGAATGACCTTCGAGGTCCTGTGCCAAGAGATCTACGGGGTGCCACTCGCCGAAAAGGCGGCCACCGACGACTCGCTCGAGCGGCGGTTCTTGGCGTGGCTCGCGACCAACTCGCGCTGAACCGCGCGCTGCCGAGGTCGCTCAGTGTGAGGCCTGGATAGCTGGTTGCGTGCGGTGCGTGCGATGACCGGTGGCAGTGTCGGCCGAACAGCGCCATGATGCGAGCCACATGGCCCGCCAGCTCCGCGTCGAGGTGACGTTCTTGTCGACGCTGCAGCAAGTCGCCGGTCGCGGCACCACGTGGCTCGACTTGCCACCGGGTGCGAACGTGGCGCGGGCCCTCGCCTTGTTGCGCGAACGAATGCCGCAGTTCGCTGGCGTCGAAGTGGTGGCCAACGTGAACGGTTCGCCGGCCCGGCTCGACCACCCGCTCGTGGCGGGCGACGGGCTGTTCCTGCTGCCGCCCGAGTGAAGAGCGCTCGACACCGGTCTTGGGAATCGCGCCGCATGGCAACGCGACCCAGCCAGTGCCGGGCAACGTTGCCGATTGCGAAGCGCAGGACGTGCCCTTGGCTAGGGCTGCATGCCCCGATCCCCTTGCAACAAGGAGAACCCAATGAGCCTGCCTCGCATGAGCCTGACGCTTCCG
>JBDSBS010000694.1:0-2819 GCA_039921435.1 Planctomycetota bacterium
GCAGCGATGGTCGCTTGCTGTTGCGCTATTCGGGCACCGAGCCGAAGTGTCGCGTGATGATCGAAGCGGCTGATGCGGCGCTCTGTTCGCATTTGTGCCGCGAACTCGCCGCGGTCGTGACGGCGGAGCTTGGCGGGTGAGCAGCGGAGCTGGGCCAACGATTGCCCTCGCTGTGTCGGGCAGCAACGTCAGCGGCGACGTGCCGTTCTCGTGTGCGCTGCGCTTGCCGACTGGACTCGTGGAAGCTCGTTCGCCAGCGGGCTCGCGCGGCGATCTCGCGGCGCTCGTGGCAGGGCTCTGCGCTGCGCACGGCGTGAAGGCCGAACAGGTGGCTGAGATTCGGCTCGACCTCGGGCCGGGCTCGTACACGGGACTGCGCGTCGCGGTGACGTTCGTGCGGTTCCTGCAGCGATTCGGTTCGGTGTCGGTTCTTGCCGTCGACAGTCTGGCGCTGATGGCATCGGTGGCGGCGGGGCACGCCGCAACCGGGCAGCGCTTGCGACCGCTGCTCGATGCGCGCCGGGGTCGGTACCACAGCGCGCTCTGGAAGCAGGAACGCGGACGCCTCACGTGCCTGGCCGAAGCCCGCGCGTTGCCGCTGGCGGAGGTGCTCGCGGACACGGCTGGCGGTGACCTCGTGGTTGTGCCGGCCGTCGTGCACACCCAAGTCGGCGAGGACCTGCGTGCACTGGGTGGGCAGTTGCACGTCGTCAGCGGCATCGCTGCGGCGGATCTGTTCGCAGCCAACCTGCTGCTGCTCGAATGCCCGCCCGAGGCTCTCGAGCCGCGCTACCTCATGCGCAGCTACGCCGAGGACTGATCGCTGCCGCCCGCGGGCGTCGTGCAAGCGACGCATGCCGATGGGGCGTGGGCGCCAGAGCAAACGTCGTCTGAGCTTCGGTCGCGCGAGCTGCTGTCGCCGCATCTACTTCAGCGTCACGTCGACCGTGGCTCCCGCTTCAAGCGACAGGCTCTGCATGCTCGCCCGGTTGCCGACGACCAACACGTCGCACTGACCGGGCATCAGTCCCGCGACCACGAACGTGCCGTCGCGGTCGGCGGCGAGCAGATACGTTCGCTCGCTGCCGCTCCAGTTGTCGACGCGCACACGTGCGCCGGGCATCGCTCGACCATCCGCGGAGACGACGAGACCGCGCAACGTGACGGCGGGACCGACCGTGAGCACACCGAGATCCTGCATGGGCTCGGCCGACACGGCGAAGCGATGTTTGAGGAAGCCGCCGGGGCCGCTGATCTGGCAGACCAGCTCGCGCCCGTCTGGCACGCCGAGTCCGAGCAGTTCGCACGTGCCGTCGCGGTTGCTGTGGTCGGTTGCATACAACGCGGCGCCCTGCACACCCTTGCCGTTGGCGAATCGCATGAGGCCGCGTTCGGGCGCCAACAGCATGACGGTCGCTCCGGCGAACGGCGTGCCATCGGGATTGCGCACGTCGCAGCGAACCTTGCACGCGGGACGCAGCACCGGACGGTGTTCCTGGCCAGCCTTGTGTTTCGCGCCGTAGCTGTACCAAAGCGGGGGAGCGAGAAGCGGATTGGTGACTTCGACCTGCAATGCGAAGCGCTCGTCGAGGCAACGCAGGCAGAACCCGCGGTCGCGAGCAACCGGGGAAGGCAGCACGAAGGAACCATCGCCGTCGGCGCGGCCGAGGATCCAAGGTTCCTCGCGCTCGTGCTCGTGAGAGCTCCGGATCGCGAGGGGCACGCCGCCTTTTGGCAGCTCGCAGCCCGTCGCGACCAGTATGCCGCGCACGACCGCGGCCTCGGCCGGTTCGACGCTGAAGAACTTGGTGCGGTCAGGTAGGTCGGCCGGCACGCTGACCTCGTCGGGATCCGAGCAGGCGCCCGGGATCGACAACCGCGCGCGCATCGCGTCGGCGAAGGGCCAGCCGTGCACTCGCCAGCGTTTGGTGTCGTCGAGTGGTGGCCGGCGCAGCTCCGGCGGCAGCGGCATGTGCGAGCCCTCCGCGAACGCCGTCATGGTCAGCACCGCTGTGCTGCGTTGCGCGGGCGTGGCGTCCTGCAGTTCGAAGTTTCGCTCTTGCGGGTCGTCGGCTTCCAACCGGCATTCCAGCTCCACGTCACCCGCACCGTCGATGTCGGCCGCGAAGCCGTAGGTGCTTGGCCGCCAGACGCGCAGCGCGTTGCGACCGAACGGCACGTGCTCGAACACGAAGCGCCCTTCGGCATCACTGCGAGTTGCCGTGCCGAGCACGCCGAACTCGCCGTCGCCTGTGGGTGTCGTCGCGACCCATGCACCGGCGACCGCCGCACCCTCGGCATCGAGCACGCGCCCCGACAGCTTGCGAGCGGGCATCAGGCGTACCGAGACGAATGCCTGCGGCTGCAAGCCGAGGTCGACCTTGGTGCCACCGACGTAGGGACCCTCGGCCGTAGCGCGTACGGTCACCGTCACCTGCGTCACCCGGCCAACGACGAACCGGCCCTGCCCGTCGCTGCGCGTCTGCGGGATCACCGTACCTTCGCGTTCGATCGCGATCGCGGCGTTGGGCACGCCCCGAGCCTGCGGGTCGATGACGGAGCCCTCGAGTCGGCAGGTCGGTTCTTGCGCCGCGAGCGCACCCATGAGGAGCAAGAACGCAGGGCGACGTGCTCCGTGCATCGCCGCAGTCTATCCGCCGACCCCCGGTGCGGGCACAATGCCGGCATGCTGCGCCTTGCTACGACCGTCTCGTTCCTGCTCGCTGCGGCGGCGGTTTTCACGGCCCGACCGCTCTCGGCCCAGACCATCGAGTGGTGGCAGAAGGGGCTCGACGACGGTCTCGAGGCGGCGAAGGACA
>JBDSBS010000695.1:0-3314 GCA_039921435.1 Planctomycetota bacterium
CCGCGCACGTGTCGTGAGCACCGCGAGTCCGCGGCGCATGCTCTGAAGCTCTCCTGCCGCCGTGCGGCCACGCGATCAGTCCCGCAGCCTCCAGTAATTACTGTCTCATCCGGCACTATAGTGCAGCTCCGCCTCCGGCAAACCTGCTCTATCCTGCTTGCGCGCCCCACTGGCGGAAGGCAGACTCTTCGCCCCCGAACCCGGAAGGCCCACCCTCCCGTCGCGCGCATGACCGACTTCCACCGCCACCCCAAGAGCTACCACCATTGGCAGCTCCAGATCGACGGCGACATCGCGCAGCTGCGCATGAACGTCGATCCCGACCACCCCTTCCGGCCCGGCTACGAACTCAAGCTCAACAGCTACGACCTCGGCGTCGACATGGAGCTCGCCGATGCGATCCAACGGCTGCGCTTCGAACACCCCGAGGTCAAGGTCACAGTGATCGGCAGCGCGCAGGAGCGCGCGTTCTGCGCCGGCGCCAACATCTGGATGCTGGCGAGCAGCACCCACCCGTTCAAAGTCAACTTCTGCAAGTTCACAAACGAGACGCGGCTGTCGCTCGAGGACGCGAGCCAGCATTCGAGCCTCAAGGCGATCTGCGCCATCAACGCCGCCTGCGCCGGCGGCGGCTACGAACTGGCGCTCGCGTGCGACGAAATGCATCTGGTCAACGACAGCAACTCGGCGGTGTCGCTGCCCGAAGTGCCGCTGCTCGCGGTGCTGCCCGGCACGGGCGGCCTGACGCGCCTCGTCGACAAGCGCAAGGTGCGCCGCGACCGGGCTGACGTGTTCTGCACGATGGCGGAAGGCATGCGCGGCAAGAAGGCGCAGGCTTGGGGCCTCGTCGACGCGATCTGGCCGAAGTCGCAGTTCGCCGAGAAGGTGCAGGCGCGCGCCAAAGAACTCGCCGCGGAACTGCCGACGAAAGCCAAGAAGGGCATCGAGCTGGCGCCGGTGCTCGCCAAGCAAACCGACACCGGCTTCGGCTACAAGCACGTGCAGGTCGAAGTCGACCAGGGCCGCCGCGTCGCGACGATCACCGTGAATGGCCCCGCGGGCACACAACCCAAGACCGGCGCCGACTACGAGAAGACCGGCAGTTCGGCGTGGGCGCTGCAGTGCTTCCGCGAACTCGACGACGCGCTGCTGCAACTGCGCTTCGACCACGAAGAAGTCGGTCTGCTCGTGCTGAAGACGCGCGGCGACCGGAAGGTCTTGCTGCAGGTCGAGAAGGACCTGCTCGCCAACCGTTCGCACTGGCTGTGCAACGAGATCCTGCTGCAGATGGCGCGCACGCTGCGCCGCTGGGACCTGATGGCGCGTTCGATGTATGCGCTCGTCGACTCGGATTCGTGCTGTGCCGGCGCGTTCCTCGAACTCGCTCTCGGCTGCGACCGCAGCTACGCACTCGACGACGACAAGGTCGTGTTCGCAGTCGGGCCACTCAGTGCCGGTGTGTTGCCGATGAGCCACGGCCTTACTCGGTTCGCCAACCGCTTCCTCGCGCAGCCCGAGCACGGCCAGAAGCTCGCCGCCGAGCAGCCGACGCTAACCGCGCAGGAAGCCGACGAGCAGGGCCTCTGCACCTACCTGCTCGATCCAGTCGACTGGGACGACGACGTGCGCATCGCGCTCGAAGAACGCGTTTCGATGTCGCCCGACGCGCTGACCGGCATGGAGGCTTCGCTGCGATTCGGCGGCGCCGAGAACTGCGACAGCAAGATCTTCGGCCGGCTCAGCGCCTGGCAAAACTGGATCTTCACGCGTCCAAACGCCACCGGCGACGAAGGCGCACTCACTCGCTACGGCGCTCCCGAGAGCGCCAAGTTCGATTGGAGAAGGACGTAGACAGCCGCGACCGACCGACGCCCAACGCCAACGCCCAACCAAGCCGCAACACAAGACCATGAGCATCGTCGACCTCGAAGCCAAGATCCCCAACAACGTCGGCCTACGCGACAACAAGCGCCTCATGATGGCGCTCGAGAAGTGGCAGCCCAAGTTCCTCGAGTGGTGGAAGAACCTCGGCCCCAGCGACTTCAACCAGGACCAGATCTACCTGCGCACGGCGATCGGCGTCGGCCAGGGCGGCTGGGCACACTTCGACTACGTGAAGATGCCCGACTACCGCTGGGGCATCTTCCTCGCCGACGGTCCCGCCGATCGCAAGATCCACTTCGGCGACAGCCTCGGTGAGAAGTGCTGGCAGGAAGTGCCCGGCGAGTTCCGCAATCGACTGCGCCGCTTGATCGTGACGCAAGGCGACACCGAGCCCGCCTCGGTCGAGCAACAGCGACAGCTCGGCCACTGCTGTCCATCGCTCTACGACCTGCGCTCGCTATTCCAGGTCAACGTCGAAGAAGGCCGCCACCTGTGGGCAATGGTCTACTTGCTGCAGACGCACTTCGGCGCCGACGGCCGCGAAGAGGCCGAAGCGATGCTCGAGCGCCACAGCGGCGACGCCGACAACCCTCGCATCCTGCAGGCGTTCAACTACCCGGTGAACAACTGGCTCGACTTCTTCTGCTTCACGGCATTCATGGACCGCGACGGCAAGTACCAGCTCGCGTCGCTGGCCGAGTCGAGCTTCGATCCGCTGGCGCGCACGACGCAGTTCATGCTCGCCGAAGAGGCCTACCACCTGCAGACCGGCGAGAACGGCGTCGGCCGCATCGTCAAGCGCACGGGCGAGCTCATGGCCGAAGGCAAGGACCCGCGCACCGTGGGCGCCATCCCGCTCGACATCGTCCAGCGCTACGTCAACTTCTGGTTCACGGGCTCGATGGACCTGTTCGGCGGCGAGGACTCGACCAACGCGGCGGAGTCGTTCGCCAACGGCCTCAAGGGCCGCTACCGCGAAGGCGACGGCATCTACAAAGACCCGAAGGCACTGCAGGCAACCTACTCGCTCGAAGTGCCGACCGAAGAAGGCAAGATCGAGACGCGCGAGATCCCGCTTCGCCGCGCGATGAACGTGGTGCTGCTCGACGCCTACATCGCCGACTGCAAGCGCATCGTCGAACGCTGGAATCGCGACCTCGAGAAGCTCGGGGTGAAGGAACGCATCGAGCTCCCGGACCGCAAGTTCCACCGCTACCAGGGTGTGTACGCGGGGTTCCGCTTCACGCCGCAGGGCGAGCTGATCGACGAAGCGACGTGGACGCACAAGCACACCGAGTGGCTGCCAACGCAACCCGAACGCGACTACGTGCAGTCGTGCATGGTGCGCGTGGTCGAGCCCGGCAAGTTCGCCAACTACATCGCGCCGCCGCAGCAGGGCGTGAACGAGAAGCCGATCGACTTCCAGTACG
>JBDSBS010000696.1:0-4271 GCA_039921435.1 Planctomycetota bacterium
ACAACGTTGCCTGGGTGAGCGGGCGGTCGGCCACTGGTGCCAACACCTCCTCGTACGCATAGAACGGGAAGTACAGCACCTCACTCTGGCCCCAGTAGTCGCGGCGCACGTTGCGGCTCAGATGCCGCACGACGCCACCAAACCGCTGCCGAGCCATCGCGCGCGCCGCCTCCAAGCGGTCCTTCTCCGCCAACTCCACGCGCATGGCGACAGGCCATACGCGCAGGCTGTATTCACCCGAAGGTTTGCGCCGCATGCCACTGGCCGACTCGGCGATCGCGGCGGCCCCGAGGATGCTCTGCCGATTGAGCGTGTAGCAAACGACGAGGTCGTCGGGCATCTGCACCGTGCAGATGCCGGACGTGTCGCTGAGGCCGGTGCGACTGTCGATGAGGATGAAGTCGTACGTCTCGCGCAACCGCGCCTTGACGACCTCGAGGAAGATGCCGCCGCCGAACTTCTCGTAGAAGTCGTCCCAACGAATCGCCGCCACGCGCTGGCCATACGTCGAGCCTTGCCGTCCCGCCGGCACCAGGTGCAGACAGCCGACTCGCGCCTTGCTGTTAGCGTTGCTGTTCACCCTGTCACCCGCGTTGCCGCCCGCTACCTGGCTCGCCTCAGCCGCCATGCCCGTCGCCGCGGTTGGGAACGTGTGCTTCACCGGCACCGTCACGTGCAGCAAGCTGGCGTATTCCTCGAACCACGCCGGGCCTTCCTTCGCATTCGTGACTCTGAGGTTCTCGCGCCGCGCCCCGTCCTGGAACTGGTCCAAGAAGTCGACCAAGCCGATCGTCTCGGTGAGCTCCGGATCGTCGAGGAACGGCCCGAAGTAGCGGTGCAGGCCCGGGGCCTCGAGGTCCCAGTCGATCGCGAGCACGCGGTGGCCGGCCTGCGCCAGGATCCAAGCGACATTGGCCAACGCCATCGAACGGCCCGTGCCGCCCTTGTACGAGTAGAACGTCAGGATCCGCCCCGGCGGCTTGGGCGTGCAGCTCGACACCGAGGAAGAGGAGGCTGGCGCGTTCATGGACGGCCCCCGTCACCGGGGCCGGCGAGCATGGCGCGAGCGCTGACCGGCACGCCTTGCTCGAGCGCCGTCTCCAGGATGGCCGCGCTGGCCACGGCCTTCGGTGGATCCTCAGCCCGCAGCTGCTGCAGCACACGCGTGATCAGCGTGTCGAGCGTCACCACCAATTCGTTTGGCAGACACGATCGGGCCCGCCCAGCTGCCGCCGCGGCGGCAAACGCCCCGACCGCGAAACCCTTGATCCATGCATCGAGGGCAAACGGTGCCTGCCCTGACGCCGGGCCGGCATCGACGACCACGAGCACGAGGCTCGGAATGTCCGCCTTGTTCATCGCCGTGAGCTTGACCTCCGTCGCGGACGTCGCGCCATCACTCACCAGGATGACCACCTGCCTGTCCACAGCCGCTTGCGCCGACCGGGGACCACAAGACTTGTCGAGCGGCAACAGCCGCGCCGTCACGTTCGACAGAGCCGCCCGTTTGGACACGAGCATGCCGACGTCGTCGGGCGCACCCGGCGGTGTCCAGTGGCTGCCTTGCGGGGCTGCCACTGCGAGCCAGTAGTCGTATGCCATCGGCTCGACCGCGAGCGCGTTCGGCACGGCATCGAAACCGTCAAACACTGCCGCTTCGGGCAACGGTTGTTGATCCAACACCGCATCGCGAATGGCGTCCGACACCGACTCCATGACCGACTCGAAGATCTGCGGGAAGAGGCTGGCCATCTTGCGAAGGCCTCCCTCCACGTACTGTGGAGGAAGCGAAGCGTCGCGATACTGATACGGGCGCAGTGGCAGCGGCCATTCCCAACCCTTGATCGCTTCCCAGACCAACAGGAAGACGAAGCGTCCACCGGCTGCAGTGCCAGCGGCATCCCGCAGCTTGCATCGATCGTGGAAGACGGTGAGCTCGCGGCCGCACCAGGGGCTCTGCAGGAAGCGCAGGGATACGAAGCAGACGGCGACTTTGGCGGTGCGAACGGCTTCCGCCAGCAGTGGCTGCCACTCGTCACCGTTCTTCAGCGAATCGGCATCGAAGAAGCACAGGTTCTGGGCCGCCCAACCCGTCTTGTTGCCAACCAGCTCACGCAGGCGCTGCAAGCACTGCTTGAATTCTTTTTGGCCGTCGCCACTCGCATAGCTCGTGAAGAATGCGTGCATCAAAGCCCTCGCTCGTCCACGTGACGTAATCCCCGCGTGGCCCGCGGGCACATGAGTCACTCCTTCCGGAGTGAGCGATTCCCAATGGCCTCCGCGTTCCGGGCAACCGAGAAACCCGCGGGGCCACCATGCCCGGCTCGGTCACCCGCGTCAACTCGTGCGTCGCACGGTCGCACGGTGAGCATGGTCGTGGTGTCACTTCGCGGGCAGGTACTTGGCTGGAAGGTACTTGGCGGGAAGGGGCCCGGCGTCGGCTTCCTGTTCCCACAGGATCTGCAGCACGAACCACCGGCCCTGCTCGCGCACGAGCTGGATCGAGTTGATGCCGCGCAGAAACGGCTCGGCGTCGGCCTTGCTCTTGCGACTCTCGTAGGTCGACCAGACGTGGGAGAAGTCGCCGAACGTCTGCACCTGGCGCGCGATCTCGTGTTCGAAGAAGCCGTTCTGCTCGAGCATCGGACCCGAGCGCTGCACGTAGTCGTCGACCTTCAGGTGCACGGCGCGCATGCCACCACCGTCGCGCGCCTTCAGCATGGGCACGAGCCGCGCCTCCTTGTGGAACAGCGATCGCATGCGATCCCAGTCGCGCTTCTGCCCGGCCGGCCCCGAAATCACGTCGTAGAGAGCGGCGGTGATGGCGTCCACCGAGGCCACGTCGGCGGGGGCAGCGGCGGGCTGGGCGGGCGTCGGGGGTGTCGCAGACGTAGCCGCGGGAGTAGTGGTGGGAGCAGTGGTGGGCGGTGTGGCCGGCGGCTTGGGATCTTGGGCGAACGAAAGGAAGCCGCCCAACGTGGCGGCACCGACGAGCAGGGCGCGAAGCATGCCGCTGCTACGTCAAGCCCGAGAACCGTGCGAGTTCGGGCTGCTCGCCGGTGCGCCAATGGCCGGGCAAGGAGCGATACTGGAAACAGCCCGTCACGCTGCACCCCGCACGGCAACTAGACCGCATGACCTCTGGCCCGGATCCCGACCTTGACCGGCTGTTTTACGACGGAGCCTGGCTGCGTTCGTTCGCGCGCTCGCTGGTGCCAGCTCGCGACGTCGACGACCTCGTGCAATCGACCTGGCTCGCGGCCCTGCAGCAACGGGCCGGCGTGCGGCGGCCACAGCATTGGCTGCGCGGCGCTGCCAAGAACTTGGCGCGCATGCTGCATCGGCAACGGGTCCGGGCCGAACGGCGCGAGTCCCGCTCGCTGCCGACCGAGCCCGCGCCGTCGACGGCCGATCTCGTGGCCGGGCTCGAAGTGCAGCGCGAAGTCAGCGAAGCGCTGCTGGCCTTGCCCGAGCCCGTTCGCTCGATCCTCGTGCTGCGCTACCACGAAGGTCTCGAACCAGCGGCCATCGCCAAGCGCCTTGGACTGCAGGCAGCCGCCGTGCGCCAACGTCTGCACCGCGGTCGAGAACTCGTGCGCGCGCGACTGCAGCAGAGGTTCGGCAACGACTGGCGCGGCAACTCCGTGGTGCTCGCGTTCGCGGGCTCGGTCAGGCAGCGCACGACGACCGTCACGGCCTTCGCTTCGATCAGCATCGCTACGGCCGCGTGCGCATTCGTCGTCGGCATCGCGGACACCGAATGGATCTCGACTGGTGCTTCGCCGATCGAGCCGGCGACGATGGCGACGCTCTCACCTGTCGCCAACCCCGTGGAGCGCGGTTCTCCACTGCGCGCTGACGCACCCGCCGCGCGCTTGCGGATTGCCTCGATCACGCAGGATACGCAGCAGCCTGCGTCGACGACCGCCGTCGAAGTGCGCGGACGCATCGTCGCTGCCGAAGACGGGCAACCCCTCGCGGGTGCCAAACTCACCACCAACCTGGGCTGGCGCAGCACGACATCGAAGGCGGAACAGTTCGAGCTCGCGCCGGTCACGACTTCGGCAGATGGTCGGTTCGCCGTGATCTGCCCACCGGCGGCTGTGAGCCTCTTCCTGTGGATCGCCGTCGAGGGTAGGTGCCAACGCTGGTACGACGCGTCGCCGCCGCGTGCGATCGATCTCGGCGACGTACCGATGACCCGCGGCCACGCCGTGCGAGGTCGGCTCGTCGACGAAACCGGGCGGCCCATGCCAGGCGTGCGCGTCACG
>JBDSBS010000697.1:0-9869 GCA_039921435.1 Planctomycetota bacterium
TCGCGGGGGCACTGCTGGGCGCGGCCGACGCGGTGGCAAGGGGGCAGGCGAAGATGAGACCTACGAAGAGGTCGTGCGAAAGACCCTGCGCGGCTGAGAGGCTGAGAGAAAAGTCATGATACAGCCTCTCAGAATGGCGCCTGTGGCCGCCTTCGCGGCCACGCAGAGAGTTCGAAACCGATTGTTTCTCACTCTCTGATTTGCAGGTCAGCTCCCCGGGTAAGGCCCGTTGGCTGGTTCCCCGTGGATGCGTTCTGCGGCCGGCCTCGCCGCGGGGTAGCCGGCGCGCCTGCCGGGGCCCCGTTCACCAGCCGCAGCTGCCCCGGACGTTGCTTGTCGGGCTCCCTTTCCCGACACTCGTGCCATGATCGCAAAGCTCGTCGACTCGGTTGCGCTCCTCAGCGAGATCGAGGCCAAGACCAAGGACGCGGCTTTGAAGGAGCTGCTGACGGTGGCGCAGACCGCAGGGGGGTTCGGTGCCAAGTCGGCGAAGGTGTTGGGCAAGCGCCTCGTCGAACGCGAGGCGATCGGCAGCACAGGTCTCGGCAACGGCGTCGCTGTGCCCCACGTCAAAGGCGATGACGTTGCCGCCACGGCGCTCGTACTCGCACGCTCCAAGGTCGGCCTTGAATGGCAGGCCATAGACGGGCGACCGGTGCACATCTTGTTCTTGCTCGTGTCGCCGGTCGGCGAGCCCGAAGCCCACCTGCAGTGCTTGCGCTGGATTGCGAGCCTGGCTCGCAGTGGGGACTTCCGCCGCTTCCTGACCGACGCACCCGATGCCAACGCGATGCGCGACTTGCTGCGCGAGATGGCGCCCAAGGAGTGAGTGTGAGCGACTGGCAACCACGCACCCTGCGCGTGACGCTGACCAACCGCCACGGGCTGCATGCTCGTCCGGCCAGCCTCTTCGTGCAGACGGCGAACGCCTACGCCTCGAAGCTCCTGGTCGGCAGGACCGACAGCGTGGAGCGAATCGACGGCAAGTCCATCATGGGCGTGATGATGCTCGCAGCCGAGCCAGGGGCCGAACTGGAGCTCGTCGCCGAGGGGCCTGATGCCGAGGCGCTGCTGCGTGCGCTCGCCGAACTGGTTGCGGCCCACTTCGGCGAAGACTGATCGCGCGGCGCGAAGATCCTGCCGCTGACGCCGGAAGTGGTGCCCCCTGGGCCCGCTGGGGCCGCTCGGCACGGGGTTTCGAGGCGCCGTGATCGGGCAGGCTCAATTCGGGGCGCACCCACAGCCGATAGGGAGGCGGTAGCGGGCACCCGAAGGAGCGCCATTCGTCATGCTGAAGCAGCGCAAGAGCATCGTCGGTCTCGACATCGGCAGTAGTTGTATCAAGGCCGTCGAGCTCACTCGTGAAAAGTACGACCACGTGATCACGGGCTATGCCCAGGTCGAAGTCCCCAGCGAAGCGGCGCGTCAAGACGCGATCGCCGAGCTGATGCGGGCGGCCAAGTTCCGCAGCAAACGCGTCGCGACTGCGGTGAGCGGCAAGAACGTGATCTTCCGGTACATCGGCATGCCCGAGATGTCGGAGGACAAACTCGTGGCGGCCGTTCGTCTCGAGGCCGAGAAGTACATCCCGTTCGACGTCAACGAGGTCGAGATCGACGCCCAGAAGCTGACGCTCGCCCCGGACCAGAACGGCAAGTCCGAGATGAAGGTCCTGCTCGTGGCGGCCAAGAAGACCGTCGTGGCGGACCACAGCCGGATCCTGACGGACTTGGGCCTGCAGCCCGTGTCGGTCGGCGTCGACGGGTTCGCGCTCGGCAACGCCTGGGAACTCGGCGACCTCATCAACCCCGGCATCCAAGACCCGGGGCGCACGGTGGCCCTGATCGACATCGGTGCGACCAAGGCCAGCATCAACATCCTGCGCGACAACGTCAGCTACTTCGCGCGCGAAGTGCCCATGGGTGGCCAGGACCTGACCAACGCGATCGCTCGCCGCATCGGCATCGAGCCGGCCCAGGCCGAGACGATGAAGCGCGAACCCGGTGATCAGCTCGCCGTCGTGCAGGAGGCCGTCAGCCAAGTGCTCGAAGACCTCGGCAACGAGATCAACCTGTCGTTCGACTTCTTCGAGAACCAAGTTGACGGTGAGGTGCAAGAAGTCTGGCTCACCGGTGGCACTGCCTTGCTGCCATTCCTCGAGGAGAGCTTCGAGAAGATCTTCGAGAAGCGCACCAAGACCTGGAACCCGATCGAGGGCCTGAAGGTCCGGGCCGACAACGTCGACGTCGAAGCACTCAACCAGCTCGCCCCACAGCTCGCTGTGGCGTTGGGCCTTGCCGCCGCATCCTGAGGAGTCACACGTGATCCGCATCAATCTGCTTCCTGCTGACCTTCGCCGCGGCAACCGCATCGCGCCGAAGGTGCTGGCTTCTGCGTTCGTGGCCGCCGTCGCCGTCAGCGGTGCGATCGGCTGGTTTGGCATCGCCTACTTCGGTGACCTCGGCGATGCCGAGAATGCGCTGCAGGTGGTCGAAGCCAAGCTCGCGGACCGCGAGAAGAGGGTCTCGTACTACGACAAGCTGCAGGCCAACAAGAAGGACTACGGCTCGCTAGTGCAGACGATCCAGGACATCAGCAAGTCGCGCCGGCTGTGGTCCAAGTTCTGCGACGAACTCATCGACGTCGTCAACAACAACGGCGACACCGACCGCCATCTGGCCTGGTTCGACAGCATCACGGTCAAGGACGACCCCAAGAAGGGCGCGACCGTCACCATGCCTGGCTCCGTGCAGGAGGCAGACAAGTCTCGCCTCGCCAACTTCCACGAGGACATCGAGGCCGCGCCCTTTGCGAAGGACATGGCTTCGAAGACGGACCCGACCTTCAAGGTCGAGACCGATGCGGCGCGCGTCCCGGCGACGTCGCTGCGCTTCCCGTTGTCGCTGCAATTCCAGCCGGCGGTGCCTGCACCGAAGGCCCCGGCCACTACCCCAGCCAGTATTCCTGCTAAGAAGTGAGGTGACCGCCATGGCTAGTTGGACACAGAAGAAGCAGTTGTTCGCCATCGTCGGTGGATCCACCGTGCTCTGCGTGCTGGCGATCAGTGGCGTTTACTACGTGCAGGGGCTCATCGAGGAGATCACGGTCCAGACGACTCAGAAGAAGGAATCGATCGTCGTGGCCGAGGGCAAGATCGCCCAGATCCCCGGCATCGAGAAAGAGGTCATCGTCCTGCGGGAGAACCTCGACGAGTACGTCAAGATCCTGCCGGACACCAAGGAGCTCAATGCCTTCGTGCGGACCCTGCAGCAGTTCGAGCGCCAGTCGGGCATCATGGGCACCGGCCTGACGCCCAAGAACTCGCGCGTTGGCAAGGCGAATGGCCAGTTCACGCCGATCGAGTACACCTACGACTTCACGGCCACGCTGTGGCAGTTCCTCAAGTTCATCAACTTGATGGAGAGCTACGAGCGCTTCGTGAGCATCACCGACTTCAACATCCAGTCGGGCGCGACCGGGCGCGGTGAGGTGTCGCGCGATGGCGACATCGTGCACAAGGTGCGCCTGACCATGCAGACCTACACCTACAACGGCAAGGCAACGGGCAAGGAAGTCGAGATCCCCGACTACGCTTCGCTCAAGGAATCGCTGCGCGAGGAGATCTGGAAGCGCATGCAGGCGATCAAGATCGAGCGCTACGAACACCGAGGCCATCAAGGCCGGCGCGACATCCTTGTCGATCCACGCGAACGTGGCGATCAGCGCAACGACGGGCCGTCGCCCGCGGAGCAGCGCGGCCTGCTCGAGCGCTACATCGGCGAGGTGAGTCGACTCAAGGAGATGCTGCTGCGCATGCGTCGCCAGGACACGACGCTGTTCGAGCAGTATGCACTCGAGAAGGGGCTCAAGGAGGGCATCGAGAAGGTCAGCACCGAGATGGAATCGGATCGCCCTCGAGTCTCGTACGCACCCTATCGGCTGCGCTGGGCGAAGGAGGTCGTGGCACCGCTAGACGACTTGCGTGTGCAGATGGACAGCACCGCCAAGGCCGAGACGCGCCGTGTCGATCCCTTCCTGCCGCAGAAGGAGATGGAGCAACTCGTCGCCGAGATGAAGACGGACTGCACGAGTGGCCAGCTCGAAGTGGCCAAGAGCCGCTACGAAAGCGTCTCTACCCGCCTCAACGTGCCGCCAGAAGACCCGCGCCACTCGCTCGCGGTCGAGGCCAAGTCCTGGCACGTGAAGGCCAGCACCGCGATCGACTTCAAGAGCATGGACCTGCGGATCCAGGGGCTCGTCGTCAATCGCAACGGCCGTTCCGGCGTGCTGCTCAACGGCGAGACCTACGAAGAAGGCGACTACATCTCCGACGAGCTCTTGATCAAGCTCGTCGAGGAAGAACAGGTTTGGTTCGTGTTCCGCGGGCTGACGCTCGTGCGCACGATGTGACAAAGGCGGGCGGCAAAGGCATTCCGCAGGGTTTGCTCAAGCCGTTGCCGTCGGCGGTTCGATGAAAGAGACGACATTCCGACTGGTCTCCGTGCAGGAGGCAGTCGACGGCGAATCACCCGAAATCTCCCCGAGGGAGCAAGGATCGACGATGCAGGCAGTCAGGAAAGGGATCTTGTGCGGGCTGGCATGGAGTGTGTCGTTTGCGACCGCGCCTGCCCAGCAGGAAGCGCCGAAGGCGGAAGCGCAGGTGCAGGGCAAGGACGACATCCGCTCCGAATCGGAGGGCGATCGAGCCAGCCGACTGACCCTCAAGCTGAAGGACCGCGATCTTCGCGACGTCGTGCTCAGCATCCAGCGCAAGGCCAACGCCAACATCATCATGGACGCCGGCATCGAAGCCGCCGTGACCATCGACCTGCAAGACGTGCCATGGCGCCAGGCACTGAACCTCGTCGCCGCGCAGGCGGGCTGCGTCGTCAGCGAGGTGCAAGGTGGGATTCTGAAGGTCGAGAAGCCGCCGCGCGTCTACTTCGCCTTCGAGAACACCGACATCCAGAAGGTCATCGACACGATCGCCAAGATCTCGGGCGCCAACATCGTCGTGGCACCCGAAGTCAAGGGCACGATCACGGTGCGCCTCAAGAACATCCCCTGGCGCGATGCGCTCGAGGCGTCGGTCAAGACGCTCGGGTTTGTCGTCGTGCAGGAAGAGCGCGGCATTCTGCGCGTGGTGCCCGCCTCCAACATCCAACAGGATCTGGAGACCGCCACCATCCAACTGCGCTACGTGCGTCCGGGCTCGACCTACGTGCCGTTCATCAACTCGGAGTACATCGAGAACCGGCGCGGCAAGCAGCAGCTGCAGAAGGGCGAGATCATCTTCACCCTGCTCCAAACCCTGAAGAGCATGGTCACGAAGGACGTCGGCAGCATCGAGTACGTGGCCGAGATGAACGTGATCATGGTGAAGGACACGCGTCCGGTCGTCGAAAGCGTGCGCCGCACGATCGCGATGATCGACATCGAGCCTTCGCAGATCCAACTCGACGTGCGCTTCGTCACGACGAGCAACGAGGACATCCTCGACATCGGCATCTCGCCCGGTGGCACCGGCTGGACGGCCAGCCTGGGCCTCGGCCAGATCCCGACGCGGCTGCCGTTCGACCTCGGTCAGGGCGGTTGGGAAGACGGCATCATCGCGTCGGAGACCGGCACGGGCCCGTTCGTCGAGAGCGGCAACCTGCCGGCCGGCACGACGATCCCCAACGTCGTCTTCGGCGCGCTCAACCTGCAGCAGGTCACGGCGACGTTGCGCCTGCTCAAGAAGGACTCGCGCTCCGAGATCGTGCAAGCGCCCTCGATCGTTGCGCTCGACAACCAGACTGCGACCATCTTCGTCGGCGAAGCCATCCGCTACGCCCAGGCCCGCGTCGAACAGGGCCAGGCCGGCGGTCTGTTGCTCGCGCTCGAAGAAGGTGACGAGTCGCCGATCAGTGTCGGCTTCCAGTTGCTCGCCACGCCGCACATCGTGCCCGGCAGCGACAAGGTCATCATGGAAGTGATCCCGCAGCGCACCGCGCTGTCGGGCACCGGCAACACCTCGTTGGCTCCGCCCGGCTTCGACGTGTTCGAAGTGGGTGGCGGCACCGACGCCGGCCCTGGCCGCATTGCGCTGCCGCGCGTAGCGTCCAGCACGCTAGCGACGACCGTGCTGTTGCGCAGTGGCCAGACGGCTGTGCTCGGTGGCTTGAAGAGCAAGACCGAGAGCGAGACCGTCACGAAGATCCCCCTGCTCGGCGACATCCCGGTGCTCGGCTACCTGTTCAAGGGCAAGAGCAAGCAGGAAACCACCACTACGCTGCTCGTGTTCATCACGCCGACGGTCATCCGTAGCGCCGAGGACATGCAGGATTCGATGAAGCGCGTGCTCGAGGAGCGCGTGCGCGACCATCGCTCGGGGCTCGCCCAGCAGCGCGAAGCCATTTTCGGCAAGAACTAGCCCTCGCGGCTCCCCGGCGCCGACCGCGCCTCGGGGGGATGCCGGCAACGAGCCACATGGCTTGCTTGCCCGAGCGTTGAGCGCCGCGGTGCTCCGCCGTATCATCGCCCCGCTTCCTGGTGTCCAGGAAGCGCGGTGTTGCTCGTCCCGCCTTGCAGCGGCTCCCGCCTCGCCGCGGATATCCCCGGATTTGCCATGCCCGTCGTGTTCCCCTTCCCTCCGCGCAAAGCGGCGCTACGAGCGCCTGGTCTGAGTGCAGATTCTGTCCGCGCGGAAAGGGTGCCGGCTCGGCTTGGTCTCCATCAGTTCATCACCTTGCAGAACCTCGCGCGGCGCGATGGCTCGCAACGAAGCCACGATGGCGTCCGTGCACAGACTGCACCTCGCCTGACGTTCGTGGCGTTTCGCGAGTGGGCGCGCGGCACTTGGGCGCAGGGGGTCGTCGGCAAGCCCGACGATCGTCGCCAGAAGGAAGTAACCCTTGAAGAGGATGCTCATCAACGCCATCGATCCGGAAGAGAGCCGGATCGCCGTGGTGGAGGACGGCGTGCTGCAGGAGCTGCACGTCGAGTTGGCCAACCGCGAGGCGTATCTCGGTAACATCTACAAAGGCAAGGTCATCAACATCGAGCCCAGCATCGGCGCGGCCTTCGTCGCGTTCGGTGGCCGGGTCAACGGCTTCTTGCACGTGAGCGACGTGCTGCCTGCCTACGGCCGGCCGGACTTCTTGCTCGACGACGTCATCGAAGGGCGCGCCCGCGTCGACGTCGACGATGGGCCCGAGTCGATGCAGCAAGCGCTTGCCGACGACGACGACGACGATGGGGCCGAGGCCGGACCATCGGCGGGCGAAACGGCGCCAAATGGGGGCGGCGACGAGTCGAACGTGGTCGTGGCCGAGGCCGACGACGCGGATCCAGTCGATCCCGCGGACACGGCCGACGACGACGGTGGCGACGACGACGGTGGCGATGACGACGAGGCTGTGCCGTCCGACGACGATGGGGATCACGGCGACGATCGCACCGAGGAGAAGGCCGATGAGGCAGCCGACGAGCCGGCCCTTGAACCCGACGACAGTGAGCCCATGGCGGGGCCCGAACCGGACAAAGGCGAAGACGAGCAGGTACCCAAGGCGCGACAGCGCCGCCGGCCTGGCTTTGGCCACGGCATCGACGAGCGCCCTCTCAACATGGCGGCTGCCGACGACGTACCCGAGCCGGGTGACGAGTCGAGCTTGCCGGTTGGCGGCGAGCCGGAGGGCGAGCCTACCGCCGCTGCCCAGCCAGCCGAAGCGACCGGAGATGCAGATGGCGGTGAGGACGGAGGCAAGCCCGGCGGCAGGCGCGGCGGTCGCGAGCGTCGCCCCCGCCGCGACCCGCGCGGTCGAGACAATCGCAACGATCGGCGCCCGCGCGGACCGCGGCCGACCATCGACCAGTTGCTCAAGAAGGGGCAGGAAGTGGTCGTGCAGATCACCAAGGAGGGCATCGGTAGCAAGGGGCCGACCCTGACGACCTACGTGTCGCTGCCGGGGCGTTGCCTCGTGCTCATGCCGAGCCTGCCGAAGTGTGGCGTCTCGCGCAAGATCGAGGATGGGCGCGAACGCAAGCGGCTCAAGCGCATCGTGCGCGAACTCGACGAGACGGGGAGCGGCGGCATCGGCTTCATCGTGCGCACCGCGGGCATCAACAAGAGCCAGCCTGACCTCGAGCGCGACCGCGACTACCTCAAGAAGATCTGGGAGATGGTGGCGCAGCGACTCAAGATCACCCGCGCGCCGGCCTTGCTCTATCAGGAGTCCGACCTCGTGCTCAAGGCCATGCGCGACCAGTTCACGCGCGACATCGCCGACGTCGTCGTCGACAGCGAGGACGTCTATCTGCGCATCCGCGACTTCGCCGACAAGCTGATGCCGCACATGTCCCAGCGCATCAAGCAGCACGCGATGACGACGCCGCTGTTCCATCACTTCGGCATCGAGAAGGAGGTCGAGGCGCTCTACCAACCCAAGATCGACCTGTCGAACGGTGCCTCGATCGTGATCGACCAGGCCGAAGCGCTCGTCGCGATCGACGTCAACTCCGGCAAGTACAAGGCCGGTGGCGACACCGACGAAACGGCGTTCCGCACCAACCAGGAGGCCATTCCCGAGATCGTGCGACAGTTGCGCCTGCGCGACCTTGGCGGGCTCATCATCATCGACTTCATCGACATGTCGCACGAGAAGCATCGGCGCGGCGTCGAGAAGCGTCTCATCGACGCGCTGCGCGGCGATCGCGCTCGCATCAAGGTCGGTCGCATCAGCCCGTTCGGCATGCTCGAGATCACGCGTCAGCGCGTCGGGCCCGGTCTCAAGCGCACCGTGTTCATGCAGTGCACGCACTGCAAGGGCTCCGGTTGGTCCCGCACCGTGCAGAGCAAGGCGCTGTCGGTGCTGCGCGAATCGCGCGCGCTGGTCAACCTCAAGGGTTTCTCGGTGCTGCAGGTGTTCGTGGCGCCGCCAGTCTCGGACTACCTCGTCAACTACAAGCGCCGCGGCATCCTCGAACTCGAGGACGCGGTCGGCAAGACGATCGTGTTCAAGCCCGAGCCGAGCTATCCGATCGACGTCGTGCACTACCGGTTCTTGACCGGCGATGGCCAGGAAGTGCGCATCGCGATCCCGGGCGGGTTGGGCGTGAAAGCGTAGATCAAGCGGTCGGGGATCGAGGCTGCACGTTGCCTCGGTCCTCGGTTCGGCATCGCCTGCGCACGCAGTGCGGTCACATCAGCCGCGTTTCTTCGGGAGAACGGCTCCGATCCAACGGCTCCGATCCAACGGCTCCGATCCATCAGGGCTGCTTGCACGTGCAATCGACGCAGCCATGTTCGGCGCAGGTGCCGCACGACTTCGCAACCTGCTGTCGCAGCGACTGCCTGGCGCGGAACACGCGCACGCCCGCGTTGCTCTCGCTGATGCCGGCCTCGCGGGCGAAGTCCACGACTGCCAGGCCGTCGAGTTCGATGCGCCGCAGTGCCCTTGCGTACTCGGGCTTGATCGTCTCGACGAGCCGTTCGACGCAGGCGCAAATCGCTCGATCGGCTTCGCCTGCTTTGTCTTGCTCCGCCGTCGCCAGCTCGGCGGCGAAGGCGTCGAGCTGGCGGCCTCGAGCGGCATCGCGACGGTGTCGGTCGACGATCGCATTGCGCAGCAGGCGGTAGAACCAGGCGCGTGCCGATTCGTCGGAACGCAGCTCGCCGCCCTTCTCCATGCCGCGCACGAAGGCGTCCTGCAGCAGGTCCTCGGCGGCCGTGCGGTCGCCGATACGTCGTTCGACGAAGGCGAGGAACTCGCGGTGGTTGTCGACGAGGGTCTGCAGCACTTCGGGCGTCATTGCGCGTTCGTCCGGTGGTCGGTTCATGGGCGGAGTTCGGCTGCACATCATCGCACCTCGGGGGCATGCGCGCCGCGACC
>JBDSBS010000698.1:0-8432 GCA_039921435.1 Planctomycetota bacterium
CCCAGCGGACCCGCCGAGATTCTGTAAGTTCCTGCACCCCCCCGCCCCGGCTGCGACACTCCACAGCCATGGCGATCGTCAAGCAGCCGGACCCGGTGGTGCCGATCCGAGCCGGCTCACCGGAAGGCGAGGCGAGTGCGGACTCGCTCAGCGCGCTGGTGCGCCAGCACCAGGGCATGGTCTGGCGCTACCTGCGCCTGCTCGGCGCCGATCCGCATGAGGCCGACGATCTGATGCAGGACACGTTCGTGCGGGTGGCCGAAGGCCTGCAGCGTGGGGAGCACTTGCATGCACCGGCCGCGTTCTTGCGCAGTGTTGCCCGCAATCTGCTGATCGGCGCCCGGCGCCGACGACCGTTGCATGCGTCGACGTTCGAGTGGATCGACGCTGTCGATCGGGTCATGCGAGACCAACCTGCGGCGCTCGAGGACTCGCGCATCGAAGCGCTGCGAAGCTGCGTCGAACGCCTGCAGGGTCGCATGCGCCAAGCGGTCGAGTGGCATCACAAAGACGGCATGTCGTGCCAAGAAGCAGCGCGGCGACTCGGCCTCGGCCAACAGGGCATCAAGTCGCTGTTGCGCCGCGCCCGCCAAGCGCTGCGGCACTGTGTCGAAGAACATGTGGCGAAGCAAAAACGAGAGGAGATCGAACATCATGACGAATGACATGCCGAATGACATGCCGAATGACATGGCAGAGGAAGTCAACAGCCGGCTCTGGGACCACCACTTCGAGGAGTTGTCCGGCAAGGTCACGCCGCCAGATCGAACGCACGAGATCCTGCGGCGGATCGCGACGAGGGCCGAGGCTAACCCACCGCGTGCACGATGGGCGGCGCTCCGCTCCATGCCGTTGCGGGTCGCGGCCCTGCTGCTGCTCGGCTCGGCGGCCACCATCGGTGTCGCCGTGCTGCAGCGAGAGAACGTTCCCTCGCCGCCGCTCGCATCGTCGCCCGGCGAACGAGTGTTCGCGAGCGAGGGCGCGGTCCTGGTCGCGAGCACAGTCTCGAATGCGATCGACGCGCAAGAACCGCAGCCAAGACCCAAGGTTCAGACGCCGCCAGCGACCCATCAGGATCCTCAGCCCACACCCAAGCCGGCACCAACGCCGAAGAGCGAAACACCGAAGACAGAAACACCGAAGACAGAGGCCCCGAAGACAGAGGCCCCGAAGACGGAGGCCCCGAAGGTTGGCTCGCCGATGCCCAAGGGCACGGATCCAGCCGACCTCGCCGCCATTCGCAGCGCCGAAGCCATGCTCGAAGCGGAGCGCAAGCTCGCCAAGCGGCTGAAGGCGGGCGAGATCCGCGGCGTCGACCAGGTGCTGACGTTCGACAAGCTGACGGGGTGGACCTACAAGAACGGCCTCGAGGGTGCGCCCGAGAGCGTGAAGGGCCTGTCGGGTAGGAAGGTGTTGATGGTCGGGTTCATGCTCCCGATCGACGAGGTGCAGGGCATGAAGGAGTTCTTGCTCGTGCAGTCTCTGTGGTCTTGCTGCTACGGCAAACCGCCGGACATCCACGGCATCGTTCGCTGCGTGATGCCGAAGGGCAAGACGACGGACTACCTGTTCGACCCACTGAAGGTGATCGGCACCTTCAAGGTCGAGGTGACCATGGTCGAGGGATTCTGCGTCGACATCTTCCAGCTCGAAGTGGAGTCGGTCGAAGCGATCAAGTGAGCGTGTGACACCGCCGTCCTCACGCCGACGGCGGCGCTCGGCGGCTCGTCAATACTCACGCCAGCAGTTGCTGCCCGCGACCTCACGGCCACGGGCAGCACACCGCCTCGGGTTCACTGTCCGATCTTGGCGAGCAATTCGCGCGCGACCTTCGTCGCTTCGTCACCGTCGTGACCGCGGTAGCGGAGCTTTCCTTCGGTGTCGAGAATCACGACCGTCGGCCAGCCTTGCACCGACCAATCGTCGGAAATGGCCACTTCCTTGCCCTCGGGCTTGTTCTGGAAGCTGCGCCAGGTGAGCTGGTTCTTGGCAACCGCTGCCTTGGCGACTTCAGGCGTCTTGTCACTGTTGACGCCGACCAACGCGAATGGCTTGTCCTTCAACTCTTCCACGAGCGACCGCTCGTGCGGGTACATGGCCCGGCAAGGGCCTCACCAATCGCCCCAGAAGTCGAGGAAGACCACCTTGCCGCGGTAGTCGCTGAGCTTGAACGCCACGCCGTCGAGATCCATGCCCGTGATCTCGGGTGCTTGCATGCCGATGCCGAACTTCTCCTGCTCGGCGACCAGCGAGTCGAACTGCCGCTTCAGTTGCTTGTCGGCAGCCTTGTCGACCGCGACCGCAACCGCAGCCTTGGCGTCGAGGAAGGCCTTCGACGTCGCCGGTTCACTGCGCAGCGTCTTCTCGTGCTTGCTGAACGCGATCCAACCGAGCAGCGGCAGGTTCTTGCCGTGCTTCTCGATCTTCGCGATCGCCGTCTTGGCGTACTCGGCATCCACAACGCGATCGAGGTACGGCAACATGCCGCCGAGATCCGCGAGCTTGGGACTGTCGAGGTGGTTGTCGAGCAGCAGGTCGAGCACCTGCCGACGCTGCTCAGGCGTGTTGCCCATGTTGACGGCAGCCATCAGGAACTGCACGGCGTCTTCGCCGGGGTAGTCCTTGGCTGCGGCGAGGTACTTGGCATACAGCGGGCTGAAGTCCGGCCGCATCGACATCGCCGGGATCGGCTTGCCGTCCTTCTTGGCCTCTTCGGCGGCCTTCACGGCCTCCTTCTGCTGCTGCTGCCAAACCTTGAACAGTTGCTCTTGTTCGGCTTCGAGCTCTTTGAGACGCGCCGCGGCGTCAGGCCGCTTCTCTTGTTGACCCGGTACCTGGCCGGGCTCTTGGTGGCTGGGCGCGGGTTGCACCTGCGCCCCGAGCGGGCACAGCAGCAACACGGCGGCGAGCCATGGTGTAGTTCGTTTCATGGTGGCCATTGTCGCCGATGCAGCGCTACGGAACAACGAACGTGTCACGCATCCGGCTTCTGGCGCGGACGCCCGGTCCCGCTCGGGCGATTGGCCTTCTTCAGGCGGTGCTTGCCGAACAACAACTGCTGCTCGAGGTGCCGTCGCTGCGCCGCATAGAACGCGCGCAAGAACTTGCCCTGTTCGTTGCCGATGGCGGCCTCGTCGTGCCACCCGATGCGCTTGCAGATGCTCTTGGTCACCGCTACCAGCGTCGCATCCCCACCCTCGAGACGAGCCTTGCGCAGTACGTCCTCGAGCACTTCGAGCTCCTTCACGCCGTAGATGCCGAGCTGCGCATCGGTGAAGTGGAACTCGCGTTCGCGTTCGTGCAAGCCCGGCCCCACGCGCATGTCGGCCAGATCGCGCAGCAGGGACACCGGCGGCGAGACGACGACGCGCGTGCCCGCCAGCAGGTCACCGATGCGCAAACGGTGGCGGTTCGTCAGCGGAAAGAAGAGCAGTAGCAGCACCCACAGCGAAGCCACGAGGCGCACGACGCCACTGTGCTCCTCGAACAAAGCCTGCGGTACTGCGATCACGATCAGCGGCAAGAACAGTTCGATCTCGCGCGTCAGGTTGCGCGCCAACAGGATCTCCGTCGTCAGCGGGCCGCCGTCGGCGCGGATCACGCGCAGGTGGAACCGGCGCTTGCCGGGTGTGGTGCCGTTCCAGCGACTCTCGAACCACGTGAAGTAGCCCTGTCGCACCACGAAGACGAGTAGCATCACGGGCCCCATGCCGACCGTCAGGCCGAGCAGCAGACCGAGCACCAGCAGCGCGCCTCCCATGAGCATCATGTCCAGCGCCAGGGCGACGACGCGCTCGCTGGCTGCGGCCGTCTGGAAACGCAGGTCGATGCCTTCGGGCGTGCGCACGATCTCGCTCGTCGCCAGCAAGGTCAAACGCGCCCCCTGCCGGCGAGGCTGAAGTACGCGATCCACATGGCGGCAAACGTCGAGGCCAGCAGGTAGCGCACGACGAGGTTGTCGACCGTCTGCCGGAACACGCCCTCGATCATGCCCGCCAGCAACAGCATGCCTACGCTGCCGGCGACCACCGCACCCATGCTGCGTCCGATCTTCGCCAGCTGATCGAGGCGCCCGTGCGCGCCGGGAAACACGAGGTGTTGCCCGACCGCGAGCCCCGCCGCACCGCAGAGCGTGATGGCGAGCAACTCGGTGACGCCGTGCGGCAGGATCCACGACCACCACTCGACGGCGAGGTCGCGGCTGTGGAACACCGCCGTCATCGCGCCGAGGACCATGCCGTTGTAGAACAGCATCAACACGACCGGCAGCCCGAACAGGAAGCCGAGGCCGTAGGTCATGATGCCGACCGACGAGTTGTGCGTGAACAAGAACGTCGCGAACGTCAGCAGGTAGTCGTCGTGCCCGTTCGCACCGAACAGCGTGCGCCGCAGCTCCTCGGTCGACGCCGTTGGATCGCGCCCCGCGGACATCTGCGCATCGACGAACAGGTAGAAGCTTTCGGGGTCACTCCGAACCATCGAGAAGGCGATGCCACAGCCGAGCACGAGCAGCAACCCGGACGCGAGCACTTGCCAGCGAATCGAGCGCACCGCCTGGGGAAAACCGCGCGCCGCAAACTGGCCGACCACCGTCCACAGGCTGCGCTTGGGCGCGTAGACGACGAGGTAGGCGCGCGCGACGAGCGACTCGAGGTACTCGAGCAGGCTGCGGTCCAGCACCGACGCGCGGGCCACGCCGAGCGACGACAGCGCGGCGCGGTAGAGCACAGGCAACCTCGCCACCTTCTCCGAACCGAGGCGGTCGACGCCCTGCTTCTCGCAGCGTGCGACGAGGTGTTCCAGTTCGACCCACGCACGCTGGCGCTCGCGCCGGAAGCGCACCGACCAGGGACTCTGCTCGACGTCGTTCACAGCATCTCCCGGCGCTTGACCTGCAGGTAGCGATCGATGAGACCGGGCCCCAGTTGTTCGACGTCGACGTCGAGCACCTGCGCGCCAGCTTGCCGGATACGCTCGAGCACGAGCAACCGTTCGCGGTGGATCTCCTCAGCGACCACGGCACGGTGGATGTCCTCGACGTCGTACGGCTCCTTCCGCGCCAACTTTGCGAGCAGCGGGTCCTGCATCGAGACGAACAGCAGCAGGTGGCGGCGCGCAAGCCACTGCACGTTGGGCAGCATGAGTTCGGCCGTGATGCTGTCCTGAAACTCCGTGAATAGCACCACGAGCGTGCGGCGCCGCAGCTGCTGCAGCAACTGCGTCATCGAGCGCGTGTAGTTGGTCTCGACGGTCGTGTAGTCGAGTTCGGCCATGCGGTCCTGCATGGCGTGTAAGGCGTGCACGCCGGCCTGCGGCAGCATCTGCTGTTGCGCGCCGCCGGCGAACGCAAACAGCCCGACGCGATCGCCTGTGCGCAGGCAGACGTAGCCGAGCTGCAGTGCCGCGTGCATCGCGTGGTCGAGCCGCGGCATGCCGTTCAGCGGCTCGGCCATGAGCCGCCCCGTGTCGATGCAGAGCATCACCTGGTGGTCGCGTTCGGCGCGGAACTCGCGGCACAGCAACCGCCGATGCCGCGCCGTCGCCTTCCAGTCGATCGAACGCCGGTCCATGCCGACGACGAACTCGCGCAGGGCTTCGAACTCGGTGCCGTCGCCGATGTAGCGCTCGACGCGCAGGCCAGTCTGGAACTCGCGCCGCGCGACCATCTGCAGCGCCTTCTGCCGCACGGCGCGCACGTTGGGCACGACGCGAATGGCGACCTGGAGCTTGGTATCGAGCTCGCGCCACAACAAGCCGAGCGGCCCCGTCCAGCGCGTGTGCAGCATCGGCAACTGGGCGAGGCCGCGGCGGATCGGCTGCAACGGCAACTGCAGCCTGGTCGATCCCGCGGGCGACACTTCCAGCACGGCGGTGGGCAGCGGCTCGATCACACCTTCCGTCGACAACCGCAACTGCACCGTCATCGCGCGCGAGGTCACCGCTTCGATCTCGACTTGCTGGCGGTCGCCGAAGTAGAGCACGCTCGGCGCCGACACAGAGACCTGCAACGCCAGAGGGCCCGGCACGAGCGCCAGCTCCACGACCATGAGCAGCGCAAACGCGCCCAAGAACCCGAGCCAGAGAAACCAGAGGTCCGACTGCAAGAGCAGCGTGGGCAGGGCCGCCACCGGCAAGCCGGTACCCAGCAGCCCCAGCGCTCGGCCGGTCGGTCGCATCAGCGCGGCGCCTTGGCCTGCTGCACGACCTGCTCGACGATGGCGGTGCGCTGCTGTCCTTCGATCTCGGCCGCGGGCGTCAAGACGACGCGGTGGGCCAACAACGGTGCCGCCAGATGCTGCACGTGGTCGGGCAGCACGAAGTCCATGCCCTGGGTCGCCGCCAGCGCGCGGGCGCCAGCGAGCAGCATGTTGACGGCGCGCGGCGAGGCGCCGCAGCGCAGCGACGGATGCTCGCGCGTGCTGCGCACGATGTCGACGATGTAGTCGAGCACGCTGTCTTCGATGCGGGTGGCGTGCACGACGGCGCGCGCGGCCTGCAAGAACTCCAGTCCGACGAGCGGTTCGAGCCCGAACGCGTCGAGCTGCGGCACGGTCTGCCCGTGTGCTTGCGCCATGCGCCGTTCTTCGTCGCGGCTCGGATAGCCGATCTGCAGCTTGAGCAAGAAGCGATCGAGCTGTGCCTCGGGCAGCGGGTAGGTGCCTTCCTGTTCGATCGGGTTCTGCGTCGCGATGACGAAGAAGCCATCGCCGAGCGCGTGCGTCGTGCCGTCGAGCGTCACCGACCGTTCTTGCATCGCTTCGAGCAGGCCAGCCTGCGTCTTGGGCGGCGTACGGTTGATCTCGTCGGCGAGCAGCAGCTCCGTGAAGATCGGCCCCTTGCTCAGCGAGAACTTGCCGGTCTGGAAGTCAAACAGGCTCGTGCCCAGCACGTCGGCCGGCATCAGGTCCGGGGTGAACTGGATGCGCCGGAATTTCAGCTGCAGTGACTTGGCGACCGCGCGCGCGAGCAGCGTCTTGGCCGTGCCGGGCACGCCTTCGAGCAACACGTGGCCGGCGGCCAACCAGGCGGCAAACAGCAGGTCGACACTCGCGTCGTGCCCCATGACCACGCGCCCGATCTGGGTGCGCATTCGCGCGGCGACATCGGCGATCTCGTTACACAGCATGCAGCGTCTCCTCAGTCAACGTTCGGATTCTCTGGGCGGCGGCCACGGCCTGACTCGGTGTGTGGGTGTCGCCTTGCTCTAGCATCGCCGACAGCTCCTCGCGCGCAGCGCCGTCGTGCATGCGGGCGAGCAACCAATCGCGGCACTGTTCGTCGGACAAGCCTCTGGGCGCGTGCAGGCGTTCGGCCGCGTGGCGAATGCGATGACGGCAGTAGCGGCGCAGGGAGGGACCGTGGTGGCCACCTCGGCGCAACAGGGCCGCGATGTTGTCGATCAAGAAGGCCTTGCCACCACCGATGGGCGGCGGCACCGGCACGGGGCGACCGAACCGCGTGTGTGCGATCCACAAGACGATCGCCAACATCAGCAGCAGGTGCGCGGGCACCAGCACGAGCGGGAACTCGCCCATCGCGGTCCAGATCGTGGGTTCGCGCAGGTGGCCGTGCATCGTCTCGTCAAACGCGATCGTGCCGTCCTGGCGCAGGTGCTCCAGGATCGCGAGCACGAGGTCGGTGTTGAGGCCGCGCTGCAGGCCATGGTTGGCGATCAGGTCGGGATCGCTGAGCACCCAGACCTTGCCCAGGCGCGCCAGCAGCGTGCCCTCAGCGCACGTGATGAGCGGCTCCCACTGCGACCGATCGGTGTCGAGCAACTGCGCCGGCTGGCCGAGAGTCGGTGCCGGCCAAGAGTGTTCGCTGTGCCAATCTGTGACCGCATCGACGCGCACGAGCTTCGGGGCCGGCGGCGCCGTCCACTCGGCAACCTGCTCGAGCACTTTTACGACTTTTTGCTCCGGCAACAACGAGACCCGCGCCACCCAGTGCGGCGCCTCGGGATCAACTACCCCTTCGCGTTTGGGCAACACGACGAGCGTGCGCGGTGCCCCGTCGACGAGCTTCGCGATGCGCTTCTTGTCGGACTTGCCCGACGCGCGCGGCTCGGCGGTGACGAAGAGCCCACAGCTGTCGACCGCGTGGGCGCGGCGGATCTGCAACACGGGCAGACCGAGCTCCCGCAGCAGCTGCAGCAGGCCAAAGTGGCCGATGGCCGAACGGCTGTAGCCATCGGCATCGACGCTCACAACCTTGCGGCCCTCGCCCGGCGACAGCAACAGCAGGAAGGCCGCCAGCAGCGACATCATCGCGACACCGCCGACGAAGCGCGCAGTGCGCGGCGAAAACTCCCCTACGGCGTCGGCCGACATGACGCCTCCCAACGTGCGAGGTGGCGCACGGAGTCGTCGTAGTGGGCGCGCTCGGCTGGACGACCGCCGAAGTGCAGGCGTTCGACAGCTTGCACGAGCGAA
>JBDSBS010000699.1:0-4633 GCA_039921435.1 Planctomycetota bacterium
TGGAACGATGGCGAAGGGCGGTTTCTGCGCCTGGGCCCGCCGCTCGTGACGGGTGCCTTGGTCGGCGGCGGACCGATCGCCGTGGGCGACATCGACGGCGACGGCGATGCCGACATCGTCGCGGCCGGCACGTACTTCTTCGGCTTCGTGGTGCCGTCGACCGTGCTGCGCAACGACGGTGGCACGTTCACGAACGTGTCGTCGCAATGGTCGACGAGTTCGTGGTATGTGACGGGCGTCGCGCTGTTCGACTACGACGGCGACGGCGATCTCGATATCGCGACGAGCAACGCCTCGACATCCCACTGTGGTTCGGGAGTGTGGGACCCCGGTTCCAAGCCAAACCGCCTCTACCTGAACAACGGCCTCGGCTTTTTCAGCGAGACGCCGGGGCGTCTGCCGAACCCACTGGCTGGCTACTCAGGGCTCGCCGCGGCTGACCTCGATGGGGACGGTGACATGGACCTCGTTGCCAGTGCCGGGACGGTCTGCGCGTGGGCGGGGCCAGGCACGCTGAGGCTGTTTCGGCAGAACGGCAGCGGCGTGGCCGTCGAATCGCCGGGTGCGATCCCGGCACCGCCTGCCTCGTACCGCGGCGTCGTGCTATTCGACCAGGATGGCGACCTCGACCTCGACATTGCGACGATGTCGGAGCTCGGCGTGCAGCTGTTCATCAACAATGGTGCGGGCTCGTTCGGCGTGGGGCCGCTGTTGCCGGACACGCAAGTCTCCTCGCTGACGGTGCTCGACGTCGACGGCGATGGGCGCAAGGATCTGCTCGTCACGCGGGCGTTGTCGGTGCCGGGAGCGGCGGCTCGCCAGCTGGGCTACTGGCGCAATACGCCGACGGGCTTCGTCGACGCGACGGCGGTAGCCATCGACGATCCGGAGATCGCACCGCGCGCGTTGCACGTCTTCGACGCCGACGGTGACGGGGACCTCGACGTGCTCGGCACGGCCGATCCGCAGTCCTACCTGTGGTGGAACGACGGCGCGGGACACCTGCGTCAGCTCGCCAGCGCGGAGCTCGGCGGCGAGCCTGCTGCCCCATTCACAGCCCTGAGTCGATTCGAGCTCGCCGACCTCGACGGCGATGGCGACCTCGATGGGGCCATGTTGCGCACAGTCGGCTCCCAGCGCGAAGTCGTGCTGCTCGAGAACGGCGGTTGGAGTGTCGGCGTACACCCGCACTTCCTGCCCATGGCCGCTGTGGTGACGGCGACCGCATTGAGCTTTGTGGACTTCGACCTCGACGGCGATCTCGACGTACATGTTTGCAACGGCTGGGGTGCTGGCCTTGCGGCGGCGCAAGATCGCATGTTTCGCAACGATGGCTGGGTCTTCGTGGATGTGACGGCAGCCTCGTTGCCAGCCGACACGACCGACGATCGGCACGCGGTCACAGGCGACCTCGATGGCGATGGCGTGCGGGATCTGGTAACCGGCGACATCGGAATCCGGGTGCTGCGGGGCACAGGGGCCGGGGCGTTCGCCGACTTCAGCAACCTCGTACCGACCGTCTTCGAGTCGGTGACGGCTGTGGGCCTGTTCGACTTCGACCGCGACGGCGACCTCGACATCGCTTGGTCCGGCTCGGGGTCGCCGGCCGGCGGGTTGCATCTGCTGCGCAACGACTGGCCGCTACCGTTCGTGGATGTGGGGCCGAGCCTCGTGCCGGTTGGCAGCTCGACGGCGTTGGTTTTGCTCGACGTCGACAACGACGGGTGGGTGGACCTCATCGTTGGTACGGCCAGCGGGCTCCGATTGTTCCGCAACGTCGGCGGCACCTTCGTCGACGAAACGGCAACGCGGCTACCGGTCACTTCCACGAACCTGACCGTGCGCACCGGTGACTTCGACGGCGATGGGTGGATCGACCTAGTCAGCGTGGTGCCGAACTTCAACTCGTGGACAGTGCTGCGCAACGATGCGGGTGTGTTCTCGGTGGCGCCCAGCCTGCTGCCGTCCGACACACTGCGAGGTGGCTTGCCCGTGGCTGGCGACGTCGATCGCGACGGCGACCCCGACTACCTCTCGGGCGCTGGCATCGTGCGCAGCCGCATCCGCCATCTCGGCAACGCGGTGCCGCCGCGGCTGGGCAAACACGGCGAACTGCTGCTGCAGGCGTTCGGCGGCGATGGCAGCTCGGTGCAACTCGGCGCGCTGCTGTTGGCTGCGCAGCGGCTCGTGCGGCCACTCGAGCTGCCGCGGCTCGGCGTCTTGTTCCTCGACCCGGCGACCGCCTACCTGCACAGCGCGCACGTGCTGCCCTCGACCGGCGGCGAAGCCACGGTGCGATACCTCGTGCCATTGGCGCCGGCGCTGCTCGGCACATCGCTGTTCGCGCAGGCGGTGTTCTTGCACTCCCTCGCGCCGGGCTCCGCTTGGCGACTGGGCAACTTCGTCGAGCTCGCGGTGCGGTTGTAGGGGCGAGCCCGGACTTGACCGACATGGTGATCGCCGCAGTCGCGTGGGAATCGGGCCCCGGGCCCGCGCGTCGAGACGCGTGACTCGCTACGCTGCGCGCGGCGGTCAAGGGCATGTTGCGGATACCGATCGAAACAGGCATCGCGGCTGGCGCGCCGGCGTGGATCGAGGTCGATCTCGAAGCCGTTGCCCACAACGTACGGGAGTTCGTGCGCGTGCGCGTGCTCGGGCCCGGTTGTCGCGTGATCGCCGTCGTCAAGGCCAACGCCTATGGGCACGGCATGGCGCGCGTCGCACGCGCCGCACTCGTCGCTGGCGCCAGCGGACTCGCAGTGGCGAATGTGGCAGAAGGCGAAGAGCTGCGCGGATTCGGCATCGAGGCGCCGATCCTCGTGATCGGGGCGATGGCCCCCGAGGAGGCCAGTGCTGCCATCCTGCACGAACTCGTGCCGAGTCTCGGCTCGCGCGAACTCGCGCACGCGGTGCACAGCGCGGCGCGACGGCCGGTGCCCGTACACATCGAGATCGACACGGGCATGCGCCGGCACGGGGTTCCGGTCGAGGAAGTCACGGACTTCGTTGCCGCGCTGCAGGTGCAGAGACGCCTCCATCTGGCGGGCGTGTTCACGCACTTCGCTGCCGTGCACGAACGCGAGCTCGCAGGCATGCAGCAGCAGTTGGTGGCGTTCTCGGCCGCGCTCGCGCGCTTGCGTGACCTCGGTACGCCACTGCGCCACGCGGCGAACACACTCGGTGCGTTGCTCGTGCCCGAGGCTCGGCTCGACGCCGTGCGCATCGGTGGAGGACTCTACGGCTTCGACCCGCTCCGTGGGCAGGGACCAGTGCAGTTGAGACCTGCTCTGTCGCTCAAGGCGCGGCTCGTCGGATTGCGCGACGCGGCGGTCAGCGACGAGGTCGGCTACGGGGGCACGTTCGTGTGTTGTCGTCCGTCGCGCCTGGGGCTGGTGCCACTCGGGTATGCGGATGGTCTCGTGCGCAGTGCTTGGCACGATGCGAGCGTGCTCGTGCGTGGGCGACGCGCTCCGATCGTCGGCGTCGCCAGCATGAACCAGACCGTCGTCGACGTGACCGAGGTGCCCGACGTCACGCTCGGCGACGAGGTGGTGCTGCTTGGCGCCCAGGGCGACGAGGTCGTCCGAGTCGAAGAACGGGTTCCGCCGGGTGGCACGTGCTACGAAGTGACGTCGTTGCTGCGCGCGAATCTGCCGCGTCGCTATCTGCCGGCGCGCGGTGGTGGGGCGGTCGGGCACGGGCACGTCGACCGCGGACTTCGTTAGCCGGACGCTTGGCGTACTCGCGATCGACGTCGTACGGTGCCGCTGGGCACGCATCGTTCGTCGGCAGGACGAAGAAGAAAGAACGCACGGCCCGCGAAGGTGAGACCCACCAGGCACCCCGGGCACAAGAAGCTGCACGCTTATGGCTGCTTCCTTCCGGACCTGACCAGGTTCACGCCGCCCCCTTGCTCGGGACCCGGCGGACCCCACCTTCGCGAGCCGTGCGAAAATGGCGGAGAGGGGGGGATTCGAACCCCCGACAACCTTTTGGGCTGTACTCGCTTTCCAAGCGAGCTCCTTGAGCCGCTCGGTCACCTCTCCACGCATCCGCTTGCTCGCCCCCTTGCTTGTCGGCTGGGGCGCCTGGGCGGCGAATGGGGAGCACTCTTCTAGCGGCGGTGGGGGTGGCGCGCAACGGTGGGGCGGGTTCTGCCGTCAGGTTCGTGGTCGATGGGACGAGGCCCTGATCGACGCGTGTAGAACCGCAGCTTTCGTGTAGCACGGCGCCACTTCCGGACCAGGACGCCGGCCATGCCCATGCAGCTGCGCTCGACCGACGCCCTGTTTCGTCAGTACTGCAAGACCGGTGACCCGAAGGCGCTCGCTGTCGTGTTCGACCGCACGGCGCCCGAACTGCTGCGCATCGCCGGCTGGCTGTCGGGCCAACGCGCTTGTGCCGAGGACTTGCTGCAGCGCACGTTCCTGCTCGCCATCGAAGCGCGCGCGACGTTCGACGGCGATCAGCGCGCCCTGCCGTGGTTGTGCGGCATCTTGACGAATCAGGCGCGCAACCTGATGCGCGAGAAGGCGCGCCGGGCGCGACTCGTGAACGAAGGCGCGACCGTGCGCGGGCCTGAGCAGGCCGCGCAAGACACCGAGTTTGCCGCGGCGGTGGCGGCGGCGCGTTC
>JBDSBS010000700.1:0-4585 GCA_039921435.1 Planctomycetota bacterium
GGAGGCAGCAGCAGTTCGATCGGGTGGCGGACAGGCAAGGGGCGGCCGGTCCTTCGCAGGTGGCTGTCGATCTGCATCATGCACCCGGGGTTGCCCGTGACGACCAGCTCGACGTTCGCCGCGAGCAGGCTTTCGACTTTGCGCCGACCTATTTCGGCGGCGAGGTCGCCGTGCAGCAGATTGTAGACACCGGCGGAGCCGCAGCAGTCCTCGGGCCTGTCGTGTTTCACGAGTTCTAGTCCCGGCACCTGGGCCAGCAGTGCGCGCGGTTGGGCCCGAATACCTTGCCCGTGGCAGAGGTGGCATGGGTCGTCGTAGGCCACTCGCGCGCGGTGTTCCGCTGGCTTCGCAGTGAGCCCGACTTCGGCCAAGAACTCGCAGATGTCGCGGCACTTGCCTGCGAATGCGGCGCCATCGGCGGAGCCGAGCAGATGGCCGTACTCCTTCATGGCGCAGCCGCAACCGGCCGAGTTGTTGACGACCACATCGGCATCGGCGAACGCGGCGACGTTCGCGCGTGCAAGGGCGCGGGCGCGGTCGCGCTGGCCGGCGTGCACGAGCAGCGCGCCACAACAGCCCTGCGCGGCTGGCACCGTCACGTCGAAGCCGTTCGCCAGCAGCACCTGCAGCGTGGCGCGGTTGACGCGGCCGAACATCTGCTCCATGACGCAGCCCGTGAACAGGGCCACGCGCACGCCGCGGCGCGCCACGCCGGGCGGGGGCACGTGCAGGCCTGTGGTCAACGCGCGCCGCTCGCGGTGCGGCGGCACCGGCGGCGCGAGCTTCGCTATCGCGGTCGGCAGCAGTCGCAGCTTCGTCGCGAGCCAGCGCAGGCCGAGCGCTTCACTGGTGCGAAGCAAGAAGAACGCGGCGCGCAACCGGTTCTGCCTGGCGACCACGTGCCAGAGCAGTGTGCGCAGTAGCCAGGCCTGCAGGCCGCGCGAAGCTTGCTTCTGTTCGAGTTCGCCGCGCACCGTCTCGAGGATCTCGCCGTAGCGCACGCCCGAAGGACAAGCAGTCTCGCAAGCGCGGCAGTCGAGGCAGCGGTCGAGGAACGGGCGGATCGCCTGCGGATCTTCGACGCGGCCCTCGGCGAGGGCGCGCATCAGGTAGATGCGCCCGCGAGGTGAATCGGCCTCGATGCCGAGCACCTGGTGGGTCGGGCACACGGGCAGACAGAGTCCACAGTGCACGCAGTCGAGCGAGCGCGTGTATGCGGCCAGGTCGATGCCCGGCGACACAGTGTGGGTGGGCGTCGTCATCGCGCGGGGTTCAGACGAAGACTCCATGCGGATCCAGTGCCTGCTTCAGGCCCTTGGCGAGGCGTTCTTGGCCAGCATCGAGCGGCGTGCCGCGGCCCCGGCGTGTAGGCGCGCCGAGCGCGATGCAGGCTTGCACGGGCAACTTCGGCAGGAACGCGAGCAACGCGTCGGTCGCGGTTGGCGACGGCAGTGCGACCTCGAAGCGCCCGCCGCCGTGCAGCAAGAATGGCGCGTCCGCAGCGATCGCCGCGAGCAGTGCAGGCAAGCGGCTCGGCGCGACGATGCCCGTGAGGACCTCGCCACCGTCGGTGGCCTGCAGGTGCAGACGATCGAACGCCGGGGCTTCGGGCAACGCGTGCTGGCGCACGATTGCTGTGACGAACGAAGGGCGCCCGACGATGCGTCCGGCCAACGTGAAGTCGGTCGCGAAGCGGTGCAGATGCAGGGCCGCTGGCGGCACGGTCAGGTCGCGCAGTTGGCGAAACAACGACAAGGCGCCGTCGCGATCGAGACCCGCGCGCGCAAACCAGGCCTCGGCGCGCGGCCGCGGCCGCAGCTTGAGGTGCAGCACCGTCGCCGCGAAGAGCCGGCCCTGGCTGCCGACGAGCAGCTTGTGCACGTCGAACCCGGCCACGCTCTTGACGACGCGCGCTCCCGAACGAAACGCCGTGCCATCACTGAGCACCGCTTGCATACCGAGCAAGAGCGAACGCGGCGACGCACCGCCGACCGAGACGGGGCCGACGGCGTCGCTGGCGAACAATCCTCCCAGGCTGCCGCGGCCCGCGCACGGCAGTTCGAGCCCGACCTCCTGCAGCGCGACGTCGAGCACTTCGCGCGGCACGCCTGGTTCGATCGAGCACGTCTGGTCGGGCGCGTCGAGGCGCACGATGCGGTCGAGGCCCGCGAGGCTCAGCGTCGTGGCGCCGTTCGCGTCCGGCAGACGATCCTGTTGGCTTCCGGTGCCACACAAGCGCACCCGGCCCGGACGCCCGCGCAGCAGTTCGCCGAGTTCTGCTGCTGTGCGTGGCCGCAGCGTCGTGCTCAAGAACGTTCCTCGACGTCGAGCACGCGCGCGACCATCTGCGGCCACTTCGCGACTTCGGCGCAGGCGCCGCGCTGCGGCAGCACCTTGCCCGGATTGCAGAGACCATCGGGGTTGAACGCGGCGCGCACGCGCGCCATCACGTCGAGGTCGTCGGCGCCGAACATCATCGCTATGTGATCGAGCTTCTCGCTGCCGATGCCGTGTTCGCCCGAGATGCTGCCACCCAAGTCGACGCACAGTTGCAGGATCTCGCGCCCGGCCGCCACCGTACGCGCGGTCTGCTCCGCATCGCGGCCGTCGAAGCTGATGTTGGGGTGCAGGTTGCCGTCGCCAGCATGGAACACGTTCGTGAGCACGACGCCGTGCTTCGTGCCGATCGCAGCGATGCCCTCGAGGGCTTCTTCGAGTCGAGTGCGCGGCACCACGCCGTCGAGCACGTAAAGATCGGTGTTGAGACGGCCCATGGCCCCGAAAGCGCCCTTGCGTCCCTTCCAGAGGCGTTTGCGCTCCGCGTCGTCGCTCGCTTCTTCGATGCTCAGTGCAGCGTTGCGGCGAAAGGCTTCGCGCACCTCGGCGGTCTCCTCGGCTAGCACGGCTGCCGGGCCGTCGAGTTCGACGAGCAGCACGGCGGCGGCGTCTTCTGGATAACCGGCCCGATAGACCGAGGCTTCGACGGCGCGGATCGTGGACTGGTCAAGGATCTCGAGCGCAGCGGGCACGAGTCCGGCCGCGACGATGTCGCTGACCGTGCGACACGCTGCCGTCATCGTGGCGAAGGCACCCAGCAGCGTGCGCACACTCTCCTGGTCGCGGCACAGGCGCACCGTGATCTCGGTCGCGATCGCGAACGTGCCTTCGCTGCCGCAGAACAACGCCGTCAAGTCGAGGCCGTGCGGTGCGCGCGGGCCCGCCGCATCGCCGAGGCGCGCGAGCGTTCCATCGGGCAGCACGATCACGGCGCCGAGCACGTGGTCCTGTGTCATGCCGTACTTGAAGCAGTGCGGGCCGCCGCTGTTCTCGGCGAAGTTGCCGCCGATCGTGCAGACCGATTGGCTGCTCGGATCGGGCGCGTAGTGCAGGCCGAGGTGGTGCACCGCTGCCGTCAGGTTGAGATTGACGACGCCAGGTTGCACGACGGCGCGCAGGTCCTCGGTCGAGATCTCCAGCACCTTGCGCATGCGCGCGAGGTCGATGATGACCGCATTGCCGGCAGCCGTCGGCCCGCCCGAGAGGCATGTGCCGGCACCGCGCGGCACGAAGGGCACCTTCGCTGCGTGCAGAATCTTGACGACGGCTTGCACTTCCTCGGTCGACTCCGGCAGCACGACCGCGCGCGGGCGCGAGCGATGCACGGTGAAGCCGTCGCACTCCCATGCGAGCAGCGCATCGCGCGTGCAGAACACCCGTTGCGGGCCCAGCAGTCGGGCCAGCGCTTGTTCGAGGGGTGGCATCGGGGCGGGCAGTATAACGATGCCGCTCGCCGAGGAAGAACGATGTCCGCGGTTGCCGTGCGGGTGGGTGCTCGGAGTGACCGCACAAGTTGTCGCGGTGCAACCGCGGGTGCCGTCTGTTCCATCAGCAACGTGGCCCGTGCGGGCGCGCAGCGAGTCCGGCGCGAGCCGGAGGGAACGGTTCTGTATCGTTGGTGCGGCCCATTGGTCGACGTTCGTATAGCGGCTGACTACTGGCGAACGGGTGGTGCCGCGGTTCTGCGTGCGGGAGGTGGAGGGTTCTTGGGCTGACCGTCGGCCGTGAGCGCCGCTGTGCTGGACAAGACACCGCGGCCGCCGGCGGCTATCCTTGCGGGATACCCGTTCTCAGGAGGTTGCCATGCGCCATGCCGCTGCTGTCGTTTTCTGTTCGTTGGGGGTCGCCTGTGCCGCGCCGCGCGGGGGGCCGCATGGGGATTCGCACGAGCGCGCAGAGCACGAACACCCGAACGGCATGCATCAGCGAGCGCAAGCTCGGCGCGGCGAGCACGGCATGCCGCACGACGCACTCGTTCGGGCCTGGCAGCAGAAGGAGGCCATGTCGATGGGCGACGACCTCGGCGCGCCAGTGTCATGGACGTGGCTGGGACCAGGCAACGTCGGCGGGCGCTTGCGCGCCGTGTTGTTCGATCCAGCCAACACACAGCGCATCTGGGTCGGCTCGGCGGGCGGCGGCGTCTGGTACAGCGACACCGGCGGAGCGAGTTGGCAACCGCGCAACGGTCTCTTGACGATGCTCGGCTGCGGTTGCATGGCGCTCGACCCGGGCGATGCCAACCACCTCT
>JBDSBS010000701.1:0-2559 GCA_039921435.1 Planctomycetota bacterium
GGCGACGGCGACGGCGACGCAGCGGAGAGTTGAGGCGCGTCGGGGAACCAGTCCCAACCTCCCTTCAGCCGATAGGGGCGGCGACTGGCATGGCGAACGTTGTCCCATCGAGCGCGATGAAGGCGCAGTACGAGGCGTGGCCCTATCCGCAGGTGCCGCTGCTGGCCTCGTTGCCGAGCACGCACCCGTGGGAGCTGCACACGGCGTGGTTGTGGGATCGCTGCGGCAGCGGTCCGGCCCCGGCGAAGCCGCGCATCTGGATCGCCGGTTGCGGCACGTTCCAACCTTACGTGTTCGCGCTCGCCAACCCGCACGCCGAGATAACCGCAACGGACCTCAGTGGCACGAGCCTCGCCATCGCGCAGCGCCGCTGTCGACTGCATCGCCAAAAGCACGTGCAGCTCGGCCTCTGCGACCTCGCCGATGCGAGCACCTGGCCCGAAGGCCAGTTCGATCTCATCGAGTGCTACGGCGTGTTGATGAACCTCGTCGATCCCGCGGCCGCGTTGCGTGCGCTGCGCGAACGGCTGACACCGCGCGGCGTGCTGCGCCTGATGGTTTATCCGCACTGGTCGCGCAGCCGCATCTTTCAGATCCAGCGACTCGCGCACCTGCTCGGGCTCACGGCCGACGAACGCCACCACCCGGCTGTGTTGCGCTCGTTCATGCGGGCCCTGCCGCGTGCTCACCCGCTGCGCCATGCATTCGTGACCTACAGCGACAGCAAGAACGACGCGGGTGTCGTCGACGCCTTCTTGCACAAGGGCGACCGCGGCTTCACGGGCTGGCAGCTCGGGGCGATGTTGGCGGACGCGGACCTCGCACCGGCCTACTGGTTCCATCAACCGTGGGGACAACCCAACGTCATGGCCGAACGCCTCGGCATGACGGAACGTTGCCAGAGCTTCGTGCTCGGTTACCTCGACCTGTGGCAGGAGCTGCGCAGCAACTTCGTCGTCTGTGCGCGCCGCAGCGATGCGCCCGCGGCGACAACGCAGGCGCCGACGCCCCACCCGCTGTTTGCACGTGGGCCACACCCGCTGCGACACCGGCTGCGCTTGCAGCGGCTGCGCCTCGTCGGCGGGCGCGTGCCCAACCGCACCGGCGACGGCGACGTCGTACTGTCGGCCAAGTCCGCACGGGCCCTGCACCGCTCGGCCCCGTTCGCTTCCAGACCGCCGGTCGACGACGCACTGTTGCTCGGTAGCGGCTCGCAGCGAACGCCACTGGCTGCCCACTCCGACTTTGCCCGCGAAGAGCACTTCCTGGCCGCGACACGAACGCTGCGGGTCGATCGGCGCGCTCCCAATCCGCTCTATGCGCATCTGTTCGCGGCATTCGAACTGGCGGCGTTGCATCCAGAACTCGATCTGCCTGATCTCGAGGGGCAGATGGGCAAGTTGCTGCCGTGGGCCGATCCGCTCGAAGAGCGGCCGATCAACTTCGGACTGACGCCGTACGCGACGTTCCAGCGGTTCCGCGTCAACGTGACGGAACACCTCGAACGCGGTCCCCTGCCGCGCGCCAGCGACTACGCTCAGGTGCGCCTGCGCGCGGATGCCGAAGCGCTACGAAGGGTCGCGCACTATGTGCAGGCCAAGAGCGATCTGCCGCTTCGCAAGCTGCCCGACGCCTCCCTGCGCGAACTGCACGTGCTGCTGTTCGATTGCAACTCGCTGTTCCTGGCACTCGAATAGCGCTCGGTGCTCCCCTTCGCGCGAACTCGCGCGAACGCCACCCCTCCTCGCGACTCCGCCACCCGCGCTTCCCACGTCGCGGGTGGGTCGTCAGGTGTTACCCAGAGTTCGTAGCTTGCTATGGCAGTTTCCATGGCAGTGCACCCATGAGTACAGGGGCGTAGCACATGAGAAGGGTCCTGCCATGCGCATTCCTCGCGCTCATTATGTCCGGGGGCTGCAGCTACGACGACCAGTTCCGCGGCACCGATCGCAGCGCCGTGTTGCCGTCTGTCAGGGCGCGATTGGCTCGCGACGACGGGACACCACCGGCCAAACCGAACCGCGTGCACTACCAACCGACGCTCGAAGGCGCGGTGAGCTACGGCGAAGGGGACTTCGCCCAGCAGTCGATTCGTCCAGAGTACGAGGTGTTCGCGGGCCACGTCGCCTTCGCACCGGAGTTCTCGTGGCGTGGCGTGCGGCTGAGTCCGATCGTGGGGCTCGCCTACGGCGATGTCACCGTCACCAGTGCTATGGCGCGCGCCAGCCAGAACGGACTCGGCGTCGCGTTCGGCGTCGAAGCCGCGTGGCAGGGGTGGTCGTGGTTCGAGCCCTACGTGCGCTATGTCGACGCGAACGGATTCGATTGGCGCGTGGCGCGGCTCGAAGTCGGTGTCGGCCTGCGCATGTGCGAGGTCTTTGGCGTGCAGATCGCCTACGCGCGGCAGACGAGTGAAGTCCATGAGCTCAGCTTCTTCGGCGCCGGCGACGCTGCGCGCATCGAGACCGAGGGTGTGCACGTCGGGCTGTCGCTGCGCTTCTGAGAGCCTGTGAAAGAATCCAGAGTACAGGCTCTCAGATTGCTCTCTGTGGCCGCATT
>JBDSBS010000702.1:0-2620 GCA_039921435.1 Planctomycetota bacterium
CGGTACTTAGTCTCGAGGTCGGCCACCTCGGCTGTGTTGGCGAACAGGCGGTACAGCGCCATCACCAGGTCATCTTTGGGGTCCATCGGATCCGCGAGGTCGATGAGCCGCGTCTCCATGCCCATCACCATCTTCTTGAGCGGCTTGCCCTCGGCGAAGATCGGGATCGTATTGCCGTAGCTCTTCGACATCTTGGCGGCCTGGCGGTGGCCGTCTTTGGTGACGAAGAGAACGCGTTCGAGCGGCACGTAGAACTCGAGGCTCAGCCGCTCGCCGTCGCGGCTCGTGTTGAGTTTGCTGGACGGCTGCTCGGCGACGGTGCGCAGGGTGCGGGCCACGAGTTCGTAGATCGCCGTGCCTGCCCGCCCCTGAGCTGCGAGCCCCGCTGCGTCGAAGGCCACCGCCGCTGGCTCGAGCGCCTCGGTGGTGTCGATCAAGCCGCTCGCCGCGGCCTGTTGCAATGCCGCTCCGAGCGAGCGTGCGTAGGCTTCGGCGTCGAACGCCGCAGCATCGGTGCGCAGGCGCAGAACGACGTTCACTTGCAGCACCGTTCCCTTCTCGAAGCTCGTGCCCGGCACGCGCGGCGCTGGCGACAAGCGCGTCTTCGGCAACGTGAACACCTTGCTGCCGAACGCGGAGTGAAACGCTTCGGCCATGTCCTTGGCCATCTCGACGTGCTGGTCTTGGTCTTGGCCGACCGGCACCAGATCGGCCTGCGGCGCCAGGATGTCGGCCGCCATCAACGCCGGATACGCAAACAGACCGACGCTTGGGGTGATGCCCTTGCTGACCTTCTCCTTGTAGCTGTGCGCGCGCTCGAGCAAGCCCATGCTGGTCACCGAACACAGCATCCACATCAGCTCGGTCACCTCTGGGACGTCGCTCTGGCGGTAGAACACCGTGCGCTCCGGGTCGAGCCCGAGTGCGAGATAGGTGAGCGCCACGTCGCGCGTGCTCTGCCGCAGCACGGCTGGGTCCTTGACGGTCGTCAGCGCGTGGTAGTCGGCGATGAAGAAGAAGCACTCGCCCTGCGCCTGTAGCTCGATGTGTTGCTGGATGGCACCGAAGTAGTTGCCGAGGTGCAGCGCGCCCGATGGCTGAACCCCAGACAAGATGCGCGGCGGTCGGGAAGACATGCAGCAGAGTGGAGCCGGCCGCCGGTGTTGCGCAAGAGTCTGGGAGAGGAGTCGACGGCGGTCGCGCCGACCCGGGAGCCGGCCTTGGTGGGCGAACAGCTGCGGCCGGGCTACCGCAGGATCGCCTTGCGCGTTGCGACCGCAGGTTCGATCGCCGCCTGCAGCTTGCCTGTGGTAGGCGCCAGGCACATCTGCTCGTTGCACACCTGGTAGCTCGGGTTGCACACGATCGCGCTCTGCTTCATTGGCATCTTGCCCGCGAGTTCGCAACGGAACGTCAGCTCGCCCTCGAAGATCGTCAGGTTGGTGTCAGCGGGATACACGTGCCCGCGAGGTAGCACCCAATCGCCCGTGCGCTTCAAGCCGGCCGGTAACTCCAACTCGACGGTCATCGGCACGTACGGGGAGCCCGCCGCGACCCGATCGTAGGCGTGCCAGCCCTTCCGACGTGCACGGTGAGCGAGAGGTTGCCGTTGTCGAGCGACTCGATGGCGATGCTGGACGCAACCGGGTTGTTTGCCGCCGGCTGCACCTCGGCCGACTTCGGTGGGGGCGCGATTGCGCGCTCCCCGCGACGGGCGGCAACACCCGCATCAAGTCGGGGCTGACGCCCAGGCGACCGGCCATCAGCGCGAATCATCTTTCGCTCCGCTGCTGGGCGAGGGGAACAGATGCTGGGAGCGTCGACGAGGCGAGCAGGCAGGTCATGGTCGGCACAAGAAAAGAGTGCCAGCTGACGAATGGTCGGGGACCTGCCTGAACTCGAGCTCGTCGAGCCCCAGGGCGCAAACCGCAAGGTGAGCGCCAAAAAATTCGGCTCAGGACTTGGGAGTGGATGACGACGAGGACGAGTTGCCGCTCCGACCGGACGTCGACCCCGAGCCCGAGCCCGAGCCCGAGCCCGAACCCGAGCCCGCAGCGCGGTCCTCACGCTTGACCTGCAGTTGGTTGTGCACGTCGTGCACGCCTTGAACGCAGTCGCAGCACTGTTCGGCGGCCCTCTTCTGGTTGCGATCGGCGACGGTTCCGGTCAGCGTCACTTCGCCGCCCTTGACGGAGACCTCGACTTCCGAAGCGTCGATCTGTCCATCGTCCTGCAGATTTTGGGAGCACTCCTCGGTGATGCGCTCATCGCTGCGCTGGAAGCCCTTGGGGCCCTTGCCCGCATGCTGGCGGTCGGTGCCCTGGGCTCCCGAGCCGGAGCCGAAACCGTAGCCTGAGTGCATGACCTGGCCAGGCGAACGCTGCGAGGACGCCCCCGTTTGACCGCCTGCGCGATACGAACTGGATTGGCCATACCCATAGTTGGACTGCCCCTGCCCACTTCCGTAGTTGCCTTCCTGGCGGTCACCTTGGGCTTGGTACTGGCGGCCCTGCGACCACCTGTCGCCGCCGCGCCCGGAGGTCTGGCTCTCGTTGCGACGCGAGGTATCCTCGCGAGAATCACGGTAGTGATCACGGGACTGCTGGCGGTAGTCGTCCTG
>JBDSBS010000703.1:0-3802 GCA_039921435.1 Planctomycetota bacterium
CCAAACACCTTGTTCAACTTGACGATCAGGTTGTCGACTTCGGCGGCGGTGATCGGATCGAGCCCAGCCGACGGTTCGTCGAAGTAGACGATGTCGGGATCGAGCGCGATCGCGCGCGCGATCGCGGCGCGCTTCTTCATGCCGCCCGACAGCGAACTAGGCAGCATGTCGGCCGCGTGCAGCAGACCGACCATGTCGAGTTTCATGCGAGCAGTCTCGAGGATGACCGGGGCCGACAGCTGCGTGTTCTCACGCAGCGGCAACGCCACGTTCTCGAGCACGGTCAGACTGCCGAGCAACGCCCCACCCTGGAACGAAAGGCCCGTGCGCAGACGCAGGTGCTGCAGCAGCTCCGGCGACGCGGCGTAGACGTCGTGGCCTGCCACCGACACCGAACCCATCGTCGGCGGCAACAGGCCGCAGAGGTTGCGCAGCAGGGTCGTCTTGCCGCATCCGGATGGCCCCATGATGACGAACACCTCGCCGCGACGGATCGCCAGATCGATGCCTTGCAGCACGCAGCGTTCGTCGAACACGGTCGTCAGCGCCAGGGCGCGCACGAGGTCTTCGGTGCGGCGCCGTGTGCCAGCCTGCAAATGCGAGGGCAGAATCATGCTCAACTCAGCATGCGTTGGCAGGTCACGAAGACCGCATCGATGACGATGACGAGGAAGATCCCGATCACGACAGCATTGGTCGTGGCGCGACCGACGCCTTCGCTGCCGTCCTTGACCCGCAGGCCAAGCGCGCAACCGACGATGCCGACCGCCGCGCCGAAGGTCGCGCTCTTCGCCAACGCGACGACGAAGTCCGACAGCTTCAATGCCGAACGCAGCTGCTCAGAGAACGCATCGAACTCGATGCCGGCGACGGTCCATGCGAACAGCGCGCCGCCGCAGATTCCAACGACGTCGAAGATGACCCCGAGCGAGACGGCGGCGATCGCGCAGGCGAAGACCTTGGGGGCGACCAAGAAGGCCAGCGGTCGAATCCCCATCTGCTCGAGCGCGGAGATCTCTTCGCTCACCACCATGGCGCCGAGCTGGGCGGCGTTGCGCGAACCCGACCTGGCAGCCAGCACGATGGCCGTCATCAGCGGCCCGATCTCGGCCAGGATGGAGACGCCTACCATGTCGGCGATGTAGATCTCCGCCCCCCACACGCGCAGCTGTACGTAGGCCTGCATCGCGAGGATGAGCCCGAGCAAGAACGCGATCAGCGCGATGATCGGCAGGGCCCCAGCCGCACAATGGTCGATCTCGATCGCGGTGCGATCGAGCCGCAATGTGCGGCGTCGGAACGGACCGAGCAGCAGTTCTTGCGCCGTGGTGAGCGCCGTGGCGAGGATCGCCAGGCTGCAGTTGAGCATCGGCTCCACCAGACCACCCAGCCGCGTGACGGGATCCGGCCGCGCCCGCACCTCTTCGCGGCGCACGAGTCGCTGCACCGAGACCAGCGAAAAGAAGTCCAGCATCGACGGGCTCAGCCCCTTGAGCTTGAGTTCGACACCCAGGTCGCTCGCGCGCCGCATGCTCGCCACGACCCCGCCCAGCCCGGCCGAATCAAACGACTCGACGGCGCCGAGGTCCACGTAGACGCGCGCGGGCTTGCTGCGCAGTTCGCGATCGACGTCGGCCACGAGGTCGTTCACCGTGGAACGATCCAGGGTCGCGGAGGCCGTGATGGTGGGGTGGCTCACCGGGGGGATGGGTCCTGCCCGTCCTATCGGGCGTTCGGCCGCGGACCTTGATCGCGTCGGCGCCGGCACCGTTCTGGCTGCGGGCTTTCGCTTGGACAGCCCAGCGGTCAGAATCTCGCTCGGTCGCCACCCCCTCTCTCTCGCGCGTCCCATCCACACGCAGAAGCTCGCGCCGTGCCGTGCGAGCCCGGTAGACCACCCCCTCATGAAGCCCACGACCTCCTTCTGGTTCGCGACCTTCGTCGTCGCCTGCGCCAACGTAGCTCCACCTGGCCCCGCGGAGACAGAACGCCTCGCCGAAGCCCGTCGTCTAGTCGACGTGCACCCCGACGCGGCCCTGACGATCACCGATGCGCTGCTGGCCACCAATCCGGACCTGCGCGAGGCGCGCCTGCTCGCCGGCGAAGGCTCACTGCGCCTTTGCCAGCAGGGCACCAGCACGCCAAAGAACCTGCTGCTGCAGGATGCGGTGAACCACTTCGAGCGCGGCCTTGCGGGCGTCGGTGAGAACGACGAGCCGGCGGCGTTCCGCATGCTCGCTGAATGCCACTACGAACTCGGTGAGTTCGAGCGCGGCAGTGCGGACGCGGTGCGTGCAGCGACCGGTTTTGCCGCGACCAAGAAGCCCGCCGACGAACGCCGAGCGGCCGATGCGACGCTGATTGCTGCTCGCTGCGACTACCAACGCTTCGCAGCGGCCCGCCAGATCGAGCGAGACGAAGGCAAGCCCGACCACCGCGACATCGTGCCGGTCAGCCGGGCCGTCGCCCAGCTCGCCAGCGTGGCGGGCGCACGCTTCGAGAGCGTGCGTTCGCTGTATCCAGCCGAGGTGACGATCAAACTGGCTTCGATCCACCAGTGGCTCGGCCAAGACACCTCCGTCATCAAGGAGTTCGAACACGGCCTGCGCACAGCGCCGCAGGAGTCGGCGATCCACGAGGCCTACATCCAGTGGATGATCGAGGCCAACCAGCTCGACGCGCTGGTCGGCTCGTACTCGCGCATGGTGCGCGAAAGCCCCGACGTTCCGCTGCTGCGCTGGCACCAGGGGCAGGCCGTGTACTACCGCGGCGACAAGCAACGCAACGACGGCAACTTCCAGGGTGCGCTCGCCACCTATGCCAAGGCGCGCACGATCTTCGCCGAGTACGGTTCGCTGATGCCGATCCACGCCGACGCCACCAACCAGTGGCTGGCGCTGTGTGAGATGTCGATGGCGCGCACGGCATTGCTCTCGGGCGATGCCAAGTCGGCGCAGAGCCACCTGTTTGCCGCTGGCGACCTCTCGTCCGCAGCCACTGAATACGTCGACGGCGCGCCACGGCTCGTCGACAGCCTCGGCGGCCACTTCACGGGAGCCCTGGCCGCAATCAACGCGACGCTCGCCCAGAGCGCCGACGACGCGCTGGCGAAGACACTCGCATTCAACGAGGCCGCGTTGCAGCGGTACCCCGACCGCTGGGGCTTCGTCTACAACAACGCCGCGCTCGCGGCGCGCGACCTCGGCGTGCAGAAGAGCAAGCAGGGCTTTGAGGCAGCGGCGAAAGAGCTCTGGGAACGCAGCTACGGCTACTACGAGAAGGCCGTCGCGCTGTCGCCCGACGATGCGCGCATCGTCAACGACTGTGGTCTGATGCTGATCTACCACCTCAACCGCGACTTCGACCGCGCACGCTCTCTGTTCGATCGGGCGATCGCGGTCGGTGAAGCGCAACTCGACGCGTTGCCCAAGGACACCGAACCGCGCGAACGCGAGTTACTCGAGGAAGCGATCGGCGACGCGTACCAGAACATCGCCGTGCTGATGCGCGAACACCTCGGCCAACCGTTCGGAGCCTACAAGCAGTACTGCGAGCAGGCCGTGCGCTACTACCCCTACCAGCGCCGCGAAGCCGCCGATCTGTTGCGCCGGCAGGGCCAATCCGAAGTGACCTCGCTGCAGCGCAGTGGTGCCGTGGCGCAGGCCACCACCGCAGAGGCCGCCACAGCTCAGGGCGGAGCCGCGGAGGCCCTTGCCAAGCAAGCCGCCGCCATCAAGGCCAAGGTCGACGCCGCCGACTACGACGGTGCTCTGACCGTACTCGACGGGCTGGCCAAGGAGTG
>JBDSBS010000704.1:0-4660 GCA_039921435.1 Planctomycetota bacterium
GGTCACTTCGCCAGCTTCGCGCAGCAACGCCAGCCCTTCCTCGGCGAGTTCGTCCGCCACCAGGATCTTGCTCATGGGGGAGACGCTACCGCGTGCAACCGCTGTTTCTACGGCGCGATCGAGGACCAAATCGAGGTGTGCGACGATTCGACGATTCAGCGTGAACTGCCGAACATCGCGAACGCTGACTCACCGAGAACCCGACTCACCGCGAACCCCGACACCGTCGACCCCAACTCACCGTGAACCTCGTCCGCGCAGGATCACCGCCACCGTGCGCAGGATGATGTTCAGGTCGAACAAGACCCGCGTGTTCTTGATGTAGTAGAGATCGTACCGCAGCTTTTCCTGCGCATCCTCGATCGAAGCGCCGTACGGATGCCGCACTTGGGCCCAGCCGGTCAGGCCCGGCTTGACCGTGTGGCGCAGCGGGTAGAACGGGACGTCGCGCTGCAGTTGCTCGACGAAGTGCGGTCGCTCCGGGCGCGGTCCGACGAACGACATCTGGCCAGCCAGGATGTTGAGGAACTGCGGCACTTCGTCGATGCGCGACCGCCGCAGGAAGCGACCCACCGGGGTCACGCGGCGGTCGTTCTTCTGAGCCCAGACCGGTCCCGACTCCTTCTCGGCGTCGACTCGCATCGTGCGGAACTTGACCAACCGGAACGGTTCGCCATCTTGGCCGACGCGTTCCTGGGAGAAGAAGATCGGGCCTCGACTCGAGAGCTTGATGGCCAGCGCGGCCAGCGGCCAGAGCGGCAGCGAGACGACGAGTCCCGTGAACGAGGCCAGGATGTCGAGTAGGCGCTTCATGACCATCGTCAGCGGATCCTTGGTGAAGCCGCGTCCGTAGATCAGATAGCTCGGTCGCATGCTCTCGACCGACAGCTTGCCGGTGAGGCGTTCGTACATCGATTCGCGTTCTTCGATCTGCACGCCGTCCATGCGGCACTGCAGAAGGTGGTCGACCGGGACCATGCCGCGACGTTCGCGCAAGGCGACGACGACCCGGCTGATACTCTCCTCTTGGCACAGGGTGCGCAGGTTGTCGATCGTGCCGATGACTTGTGGTTCGCCTTTGGCAGGCTGCAGCGGTGTTTGCCCGGGTTCTTCGATGATGCCCAGCAGTTCGAAGCCTGCGAGCGGGCTGTCGGCGATCATGCGGGCCAGATGCTGTGCTTCGGGCGACGAGCCGAGCACGACGATGCGTTCGCCGAAGCGCCACTTGTAGAAGAACCAGTGGAAGGCGTGCCGGAACGCGTACACCGAGGCGAAGGCGATGCCGACCAGCAGAATGAGTTTCGGGGTCTCCTTGCTCAGGTCGTGCATGCCTGGCAGGAAGAACAGGGACTTCACGGTCATCGACAGGAAGCCCAGCATCACCAGCGCGTAGCCGCAGGAGTGCACGAGGCGGTTGCCGAGTTCGGCGCGGTTCTGCGAGGTCTTCCAGTCGTACAGCGCGTTGTAGCTCAACGACGCCTGGCAGATGACGGCGATCGTGAAGCTCGTGAGCAGGCCACGCAGCAATTCCATCGACGGTTCGAACAGTGCGAACGAACGGCTGCTCAGTGGCGGCGCGCTCGTGCCGACGAGTACCACGAGGGTGAAGATCACCGTCTCGCTGAGCATCAGCAGCAGCTTGCGCCGCGGGATGATCTGCTCAGCGTGGGTTGGCATCGTGGCGGAGTGGCGCGAAACGCGCGGATCGCAAGGAGAAGTCGACGTTTGATGGCTGCCAGCTTCACGGCGACGGCACGGTCCTATGCCATGGCGCTTGCCAGCAACGTGACGGACCGACGGAAAGTGCAGCAAGTCGGCGCCGGTCGCGGTCCAGCGCACCGCGACGACGTCGATGCGAAGGGTGCGCGGTCGCGGGCGCAAGGTTGGGGCAAGGGCGAGCAGCGCGCGTTCGAGGCGGTCGAGTTGTTCGCCAGAGACGCTGCGTTCGGGAGCGGGATGGTCGGCGCGGGCCTTGACCTCGACGGCGACCCAGGTCCGGCCGCGCCGGACCAACAGGTCGATCTCGCCGTGCCGTGTTCGCAGGTCGCGGGCGACCACGCGGTAGCCCGCGGTGCGCAGGAACTCCGCTGCGACGGCTTCACCGCGCCGGCCCGAGTGGCCTGGTCCCTGCGGCCCGTTCTCACGCCTTGGGTGCCTCGCCGGCGGCAGGCTCATCGCGCACCACTCGGGCGATCGCCGCACGATCGAACGTCACCTTCATGGTGTCGACGCGCAGCGTGACGGTCTTTTCGGTCAGGTTCGCGACGGTGCCGTGCATGCCGCCCTGGGTCACGATGCGATCGCCCACCTTGATCGAGGCCATCATCGCCTGCTGCTCCTTCTTCCGCTTCTGCTCGGGCCGCATGACCATGAAGTACATGAGGGCCAAGAACAGACCCATGTAGAGGAACATGGTGTTGTCGCCGCAGCCCAGCGGCGAAGCCGTTCCGGTGGGCTTGTCGGGTGTCTGAGTGCTGGGGCCGCCGGTCTGCGACGGCCCCGCTGGCGTGTCCGGTGCCGTTTTGGGTTCTTGGGGCAAAGCGAAGCGGACGGGCAGGAAGAGCGAAGTCGAGGACGGCATCACGGATTGGGGAGGGGCTCGCAGGAAAGGGCGAGCAGTATAGGGACGTGCCCGGTTGCGTTGCACACAAAGACCGGCATCCTGTTCGGCGCGGCTTCTGGCTGCACCTCACGATGCGTGTCCTTGCAGCGATGTCCGGTGGAGTTGACAGCAGCGTCGCAGCCCTGCTCTTGCAGCAGCAGGGCCACGACGTGGTCGGCGTCTTCATGCGCAATGGCGTGGCCGGCAAGTCGGCGCAGGAGAAGTCGTGTTGTTCGGCCAGCGACGCTCGCGACGCGGCCGTTGTGGCGGATCGGTTGGACATACCTTTTTACTCGGTGGACTATGCGGAGGAGTTCGGGGCGCTGATGGACCACTTCGCGGCGGAGTACCGTCGCGGTCGAACACCAAACCCCTGTGTGCTGTGCAATCAGCAGCTCAAGTTCGGGCACCTCTTTCGCCTGGCGCAGGATGTCGGTGCCGAGGCGGTCGCGACGGGTCACTACGCCCGCGTCGTCGACGGCGCGCTGCAGACGGCGCGCGACCTGGACAAGGACCAGACCTACTACCTGTTTGGGATCGAGCGAGCGGCGCTGCAGCGCACGCTTTTCCCGCTCGGCGAACTGACCAAGCCCGAAGTGAGAGCATTGGCCGCTGCCGCCGACCTCTCCACGGCCGAGAAGCCCGAGTCGATGGAGATCTGCTTCGTCACGAGCGGCGACTACCGGGACGTCGTGCGCCAACGCGGCGGCGCGGGCCTTTCTGGTCGATTCCTCGATGCCGGCGGCCGAGAGCTGGGCCGGCACGACGGTATCGAGGGCTTCACGGTCGGACAGCGGCGCGGCCTACCGGCCCTTGGTGTGCCGCACTACGTTGCGGGCATCGATGCCGACAGCGGCGACGTCACGCTCGTGGTGCGCGATGGGCTCGATCGTTCTAGTGCCGCGGTCGCCGGCGTGCGCTGGTTGGTCGACGCGCCACACCCAGGTGAGCGCCTGGCGGTCGAAGTGAAGGTCCGCGCTCGTCACGTTCCGGCGGCGGCGACAATCGTCGCCGAAGGCGATCGAGTCCGCGTCGAGTTTCACGCTCCCGTGATGGCGATCACGCCGGGGCAGGCGGCAGTGTTCTACGTCGGGGAACGGGTGTTGGGTGGTGGCTGGATCGACTGACTGCGCCCGCCCGCATCGCGGCCCGCCCGCATCTCGCCCGCTCGATCGAGCGTCCCTCGCATCAAACGCTGTCTTTCAGCGTCACGCCCGGACGGAAGCCCACCGTCCTCGAGGCCTTGATCTGCATCGGCTGGTTCGTCTGCGGGTTGCGGCCCATGCGAGCCTTGCGATTCTTCACCGCGAATGTGCCGAAGCCGACGATCTGCACTTCCTTGTCCTTCTTCAGGCCCCTCTGGATCGACGCGATGAGCGCATTGACCGCGCGCTCTGCGTGTGCCTTGGAGCACTCGGTGCCGAGTTGCTTTTGAACTTCTTGGACGAGATCTGCCTTGTTCATGGTTCCTCCTAACAGATGCCACTGGTGGTGGCTCAACCGCCCTTCGGTCGAGCACAGCACGAATCTACGGTCATCGAAGCAACCATGGCAAGGCGGATTACCTCGAGGCCCCACAGCGGCGCGGGTTGGGAGGCGATGGGTCGATGGCGCGCCGAGTCCACGACGGATTCTCCTCAAGGCCCCGGTGCGATCGAGTCGATGTGTGCGCTGCACAGGCGCAGATGCCTTTGCACCCCCGAACTCGACGAGGATACCCATGAGGATCGCGGCCTTTGGTGCCACCCTGCTGTTTGCCTTCGCGGCTTGCTCGACGACCAAGTCGTCGTCGGAAAGCCCGTTCCAGCAACCCAATAGCCTGATGGCCGAGGAAATCTCCCGGCGCGTCGAGCAGATTCCCTACCAACATCGCGACGAACTGCTGCAGAACTTGCAGTGGCTCGCGCAGACGGGCGAGCAGACGATTCCAGCACTGCTCGACGGCCTGCGCCACGAGAACCCCAAGGTGCGCAGCTCGAGCGCCTGGGTGATCGGCCGCATCGGCGACCGTCGCACGATCCCGGACATGCAGCGGGCGACGCGCGACTCGGACGCGAC
>JBDSBS010000705.1:0-3500 GCA_039921435.1 Planctomycetota bacterium
AGCTCTCCGGCGGCATGCGGCAGCGCGTCGAGATCGCCCGTGCCCTCGCGGCCGGCCCTGATGTCGTCTACATGGACGAGCCGTTTGGCGCCCTCGACTTCTTGACGCGCCTCAAGATGCGCGCCGACCTGATTCGGATCTGGCGTGAAGAACAGAAGACTGTGCTGTTCGTCACGCACGACATCGACGAGGCCGTGCAGCTGGCCGATCGTGTGATCGTGATGACGCAGCGGCCGGCCACGGTGCAGGAGTCGGTGCAGGTTGCTCTGCCGAGGCCGCGCGACATCGATGCGCCCGGCTACCTGGCGATGCGCGACCGCATCTTTGCAGCGATGGGGGTGAGTGTGAAGGTGGGCGAGGCACCCGAGGTATTCGACTTGCAAGAGGCTGCCGAGGGCGCTGGCGCACGAGATGTAGCCAAGGTGCGCGAGGCACCCGAGGCACCCGAGGCAGCCGCCGCCGGCGGCGCACCACCACCTCGCGACGCGGATGTCGTCATCGTCGGTGGTGGGCCGGCGGGTGCGATCCTCGGCGCCTACTTGGCCCGGGCCGGCGTGCGCACGACCATCTTGGACAAGGCCGTGCACCCTCGCCCGCACGTCGGCGAGTCGCTGATCTGCTCGACGACGCGTGTGTTCCAGGAGATCGGGGTCCTGGACGCCATCGAGCGCGCCGGCTTCGTGCGCAAGCCGGGCGCGGTTTGGACGCGTTGGCCGGCCGGCCCGTCGCGCGAACTGAGGTTCCGTTCGATGCCGCACCTCGGTGTGAGTCTGGACTACACCTGGCACGTCGATCGAGGTCGACTCGACGCACTGCTGCTGCACCATGCCCGTGAACTGGGTGCCGTCGTGCTCGAGGGCGAACGTGTTGCGCGGGTCGAGTTCGTGGCGGGTGTTGCGACCGGCGTGCGCCTCGCCGACGGGCGCTTGCTTTCTGCCCGCCTGGTCGTCGACGCGTCTGGGCGAAGCACGCTGCTCGGCTCGCAACTCGGCATGAAGACGAACGATTCGCAATTCGACCAGTTCACCGTGCACAACTGGTTCGAAGGTTTCGACCGCGGACCTTTGGCGACGGCGGATCACGTGCACGTACACGTCCTGCCGAAGGCGCGCTCCTGGCTGTGGCAGATTCCTGTCAGCCCGGCGATCACATCGGTGGGAATCGTGACCCGCCGCGGTGACTTCGCGCGCGGGGGTGAGCCCGCCGAGCAGTGGTTCGCGCGACAACTCGCCGACCAACCGGCGCTGGCCGCCAAGGTCGCCCGCGCAAGGCCGGTGCATGCCTTCGTCAAGGAGAGCAACTACAGCTACGCAGTGGAGCGCATCGCTGGCGACGGTTGGCTCGTGATTGGCGATGCCGGTCGATTCATCGACCCCTTGTTCTCCTCGGGCGTCAGCGTCGCGGCGGAGTCCGCGCGGTTGGCCGTCGAACCGATCTGCTCGGCGCTGCAGTCCGGCGACTTGACGGCGGGCAGCTTTGCGACCTGGGAGCAGGCCGTGTGTTCGGGGGTGGCGCGATGGCGTGAACTGATCTTGATGTTCTACCGGCTACCGGCGCTGTTCCTCGATCTGCTCGATCGCGATGAAGGTCGCGAGCAGCTGCGTCTATTGCTCCAGGGTGAGGTCTACGAAGCCGGGTCGGCGCCGGTGTTGGAGCGCATGCGCCGGAGCATCGACGAAGTTGCTGCGGACCGCGAGCATCCCTGGCACGCCGAGCTGGTTGCGCTGGCGTGACGGCGCCGGCCCCGCCTGGCCTTCGCCGGCGGCCGCGTTGCGTCGCGTCGCCGAGCCGTTCCTTGCCCACGCGGGTGCCGTGGCTTCTTCGTGCAGGCGCCTCCGTGCAGGCCGGATTGTTGACCTGTGGAGCTGCGGCACCGCGTTCTAGTCGAGCTGCTGGTGCGTTGGCCCATTCGCAACGGGCACTTGCGTCAAGCCGCAGGTTCCCGCTCAAGATTGCATGCACATGGGCTCTAGCGTGGCCGCCTAGCCATAAGGGTTTTCCAGGATAGGCTCATTTCGCTGACCCCTTTCACGGAGACTGACATGCGTTACCTCGTCGCGGCCTCCCTTACGGCTCTCTGTCTGCCGGGGCTTTCGTCCGCCCAATGTGGCGCCTTGACCGTGACCGGCACGCTCAATCCCGCTCAGATCATCACGCTCACCGTTGCGGGCGCGACGCCGCTCGGCGAAGCGTTCTTGTTGGCGGGCAGTGACGTTGGCTCGACGTTCATCGACTTGGGCGCCCTTGGCAGCCTCACCGTTGGGTTGGTGTCACCATTCACCTTGCTGCCGATTGGCCAGACCAACGCCAGTGGGAACCTCTCCTACTCGTTCTCGATCCCCGCGAACGTGCCCACCAGTTCGCTGCCGACGAGCCTCACCTTACAGGTCGTGACGGTCACCTTCGCGTTTGGTCCGCCGATACTCTCGTTCTGCGTGTCGAACACCGAGACCATTGAGCACGATGCGCTCGGCGCCGGCGAGGCGCTGCGCCATTGGCACGAGATCACCCTCGAGGCGAACGCACTCGACCATACGCCCAGCTTGCAGGGTCCGCTGCACATGGCTGGCCACAACCCCGGCCCCTGCCGAACCGCGCGCGCGATGGCGATCACGTACATCGCCATGTTCGAGGCGCTCAACGCCGTTCAGGGTGGTTATCAGAGCTACGCTGGCCTCGCTCCGGCCACTGGCCAGCTGTCCCGGAGCGCGGCGATTGCGCAGGCGGCGCGTGACACGCTCGTGTCGCTTTACCCGTCGCAGGCATGGATCTTCGATGCGGCACTCGCGGTCGACCTCGGCTTGGTCGTGGATGGGCCAAGGAAGACTGCCGGCATCGCGCTCGGGCAAGCTGCGGCAGCCGCGCTCCTCGCTATGCGCGCCGCCGATGGCTCGAACCACGCCGAGCCGCTCGTGAACATAGGGTTCCTCTGCAGCAACCAACCGGGATTTTGGCGCCAGGACCCCATTGTCCCGCACCCGTTGGCTCTCGGCGCGGAATGGGCGCAAGTCGCGCCGTTCGTCTTGACATCCGCCTCGCAGTTCCAAGCGCCGCCGCCGCCGGCGCTGACGAGTCCCGCCTACACCGTTGCCTTCGACGAGGTGAAGGCGTTTGGCGGCGATGGCGTCGTTTCGCCGCACGTGCGGTCGCAAGACCAGACTTGGATCGGACTCTACTGGGGCTACGACGGCTCGCCAGGGCTGGGTACGCCGCCGCGACTCTTCAACCAGATCGTCATGAAGATCGCGCGGCAACGAAACACGAACGTCGTTCAGACGGCTCGGCTTCTGGCTCTCGTGAACGCGTCGATGGCCGACTCCGGCCTGGCCTGCTGGGAATCGAAGTACTTCTATCAGTTCTGGCGGCCGTGCTCGGGCATTCGGCAATCAGATCCTGGCACCGGCCCCTCTGGGCTTGGTGACGGCAACCCAGCGACCGTTGGCGACGTCGCATTCACGCCGCTCGCTGCCCCGGCCAGCAACTCTCTGAACCCGAACTTG
>JBDSBS010000706.1:0-4792 GCA_039921435.1 Planctomycetota bacterium
CGCAGCTCGCGCAGGTTGCCGGGCCAACGTTGCTGGGCGAGCAGCTGCTCGACCGCCGGAGTGAAGCCCTGCACACGCCGGCCCAGTTCGACGTTGGCCTCGGCCAGGAACGCGCGGGCGAAGTGCACGATGTCCTCGGTGCGTTCGCGCAGCGCGGGCAGCGCGATGACGAACTCGGCGATGCGGTGGTAGAGGTCGGTGCGGAAGCGCCCTTCGCGAACGTCGTGCAGAAGCTCGGCGTTGGTGGCGCACAGCAAGCGTGCTTGGAAGGGCACGGGCGCCGTGCCGCCGACCGGAACCACGGCACGCTCCTGCAGCGCGCGCAGCAGCTTGGCTTGCAACGGCAGCGGCAGGTTGCCGAGTTCGTCGAGAAAGAGCGTGCCGCTATCAGCCATCTGGAACAGGCCCGGGCGCGCTCGGTCGGCGCCCGTGAAGGCGCCTTTCTCGTGGCCGAACAGGTGGCTCTCGAGCAAGTGTTCTGGCAGGGCACCGCAGTCGACGGCGACGAACGGACCGCTGCTGAGCGGCGACAGGCCGTGCACGGCGCGTGCGGCGACCTCCTTGCCGGTACCCGATTCGCCGGTCAGCAGCACCGACAGGGTGACCTGCGGGGCGACGAGTTCGATCGTGCGGCGCAGCTCCTGCGCGCGGCGGCTTCTGCCGAAGTCGAGCTGGACCCCAGGCATCGCACGACGCAGGTCGTGCACTTCGCGGCGCAGCGCGTGCTGTTCGGCGGCGCGGCGCACCGACAGCAACAGCCGCTGCGCGTCGAAGGGCTTCGCCTGGTAGTCGAACGCGCCCTCCTTGATGGCGTCGACGGCGGTGGCGAGATCCTCGACGGCGCTCAGCAGGATGACAGGCAGGTCGGGTTGCTGATGCCTCAGGGCACGCACGAGTTCGATGCCCTGCACGCGCGGCATGCGCATATCGCTGAGCACGACGTCGGGCGGTTCCTGTTCGATCTGGCGCAGGGCGTCGTCGCCATCGCACGCTTCGGCCACAACGAAGCCCTCGTCCTCGAACAGGCCGCGCAACACCCAACGCAGGTCGGGTTCATCGTCGACGATCAGGAGGTGGGCACGAGGCATCGTTGCCCTTCATCGGCAGGCATCCGCTCGGTTGGCGAGTCGTCGTTGCTCGCCGCGGGCAGCATGAGCAGAGCTCGCGCGCCGCCGCGCAGGCGCGGGTAGAGACAGAGTCGGCCACCGAGCTCGCTGGCGATGCGTCGGCAGCTCGACAACCCGAGCCCCGTGCCATCGGCCTTGGTCGTGAAGAAGGGCGTGAACAGGTGGGGTCGCACGGTCTTGTGTACGCCTGAGCCCCGGTCTTCGATCGCGAGCGCCGTCCACCGGGCCGAGCCGCGCTGCACCGCGCGCGCTCGCAGAACGATCCGGCCGTCCGGCGATGTGGCCTCCAGCGCATTGAGCACGAGGTTCAGCAGCGCTTGGGCCAGCAGCGTGCGGTCGGCGCGCAGGCGCGGTTCTGGGCCTAGGCCGCCGTGCACGACGAGGTGCGCCTGCCGGCGTCGCGCTTCCACCTGCAGCAAGTCGATGATGTCGGCGAACACCTCGCTGGGGCTGAGTTCCGCGGAATCGCTGGCGCGAGGGCGGCCGAGGTCGATCAGCGACGCGATGGTGCGATCGGCCTTCTCGATGTTGCGGCGGATCACCTCGGTGTGTTCGGCGATCTCGGCGCTCGTGCGCGGGCGGCGGCACAGCGACTCGGCGGTGCCCTTGACGATCGTCAAGGGGTTGCGCAGGTCGTGTGCGATGCTAGCGGCGAGTTCCCCGAGCATGCCGCGGCGATCCGCTTCGAGCAGGCGCTGTTCGAGCTGGGATCGGGTGGATTCGGCGACCTGCAGTTCGCCGCGTTGTCGCGCGAAGTGTTCACCCAGCAGGCGGTGGCTCACCAGCACTTGCGGGATCCACAGCATGAGGCCGTAGGAGATCAACGTCGTGCCCAGCAAGAACAGCGCGCCCTTCTCGCACACCTCGCGCAGGTAGGCAAACCCGGTGTGTCGGGGCTCGAGTGCGAGAAAGTGGATGAGCGCGCTCACGGTGAAGGAGAGCCAAAGCACGACGAAGCCACTCGTGACGAGCCGCATGGCTTGCCCGTGTAGCTGCGGTGAGGCGCGCCCCGTTCGCCAGAAGAACCACGACAGCAGAGCGAAGTAGCAGGCGCTGACGACGACGCCGAGATCGAACGTGGGTGATGGCCACGCCAGCAGGATCGTGAAGATCGTGAGCAGCGCACAGCTCGCGCGAGCGCCGGGCAGTGCCGGCAAGGTCGCGTGTGGCAGCGCGTCGAGAGCCATGTTGGGCCTATCGGCTGCGCGCGGCGCTCGCCCTTACACGGCGCGGCCGGGCAGTCCGGGCTACTGGCTCGCGGGGCCACTGCTCGCGGGGCCGCTGCTCGCGGGGCAACTGCTCGCGGGGCTAGTGGCCTGCCGCCACGGCGGCAACACTCGCACCTGGTTGTTGCAGGTCGCGCACGAGTTGGGCGACTACGGGCTCCATGAGGGGACCGGGGCATTCCGTCGCCTTGAAGTCGCTGTGGACACGGATCGCGTCGGGGCCGAAGTGGTAGCGCCGCATCAGTTGCACGACGAGGCTGCGCATGGAACGGACTTGATCGGGCGTCGGCCCTTGCCCACCGCGGCCGCGCAGGAAGTTGCCCAGCACGCAGATGCCGATGTTGCGCACGTTGTTCTGGCCGCTGGCATGGGCGCCCTGCCAGCGCAGCTCACGCCCTTCCCAGATCCGGCCGGAAGGGTCGATCAGGAAGTGGTAGCCGATGTCGCCGTAGCCGCGATTGTTCATGTGCTCGCGCTGGATCTGTTGGATCTGCGCGGAGCAGACGGTCGGGCGAGTGTCGCGGAAGTACATCGCCGAGTGGTGGATCGTGACCCGCGACGGGTTGTCCATCGGTTCGAGGTTGCGGCGGTCGATCGGCCGCGGCGACCAGGCCGAACGGTTCTGCACGGGCACGCCGAGGGCTGAAAGAGCCGAGGCAGAGTTGGCGATGGCGGGGCCCCCGCTGGCGACGCTGTCGGTGAGGCTGCTGGCGACGCGGCTCTGCAGTACGGAGTCCATGGCCAGGGCTCGGGCTCGTTCGAAGTCGTATTGGGCGCGGTCGTGCCGGCCTTGTTGGGCGTAGGCTTCGCCGCGCAGGTAGCGGGCAAAGGCTTCATCGTTGGCCGACGGCTTCTGGACGCTGTACAGCACTTCGGCCGCAGCGTCGATGGCCGCCTGGGGGCGACGGCAGTGCAACTCGAGGAATGCGCGCCGCAGCTGGGCCGGCACCGATCGCACTCGCACGAGCGTTTCGATCTCGAGTTCGGGAGTGGCCGACGGTTCGGCCAGGATCGTGCTTGCCGAGACGCTCACGGGCGGCTCGAACGCGCTTGCGCGCGTCGGCGACGGGCCCGCACAGCCACTGCCGATGATCAGACCGCAGATCGCCAAGAACAGCGACAGAGCTCCGGCAATTGCAGGAACGACGCGCAGACTCGCTGCACGCAACGAACGAATGTACACCAGGACAACCTCCCTGCGACTCGTGGTCCGGGGTTACCGGATTTGGAGCGAGCAAAACCGCGACACTCGGGGAGCTTACCCAGCGTGCGGTCCCGGTGCCAAGGTCTGTATCAGGATCGGAGAGCCGTTTTGAGTCGTCGCGAGGGCGCAGAGTTCATGCAGGCGGGGCCAACCGTCCGATAGATGGGGGTCGACAATTGGAGGCCCAGATGTTCGCGCAAGTTGCTGTCAAACTCACAGGTCCGATGGACCACCTTCGCTTGGTGTGGCAGGTCGGCGAGACGCTGCTGGACTCGGTGGAGTTCGACGAGGACCCGGAGGGCTCTCGCTACAACGTGCTGCTGGCGTTGCAGGAGATGGTGACCAACGTGCTGCGGCACGGCTATGGCCACGACGTGAGCCGACCGATGGAGGTCGTCTTCGAGCTCGGCGAAGACAAACTGCAGATCGTGCTGCGCGACCAGGGGCCGGAGTTCGATCCGCTCGGGTACGACACGACGAAGGTCGATGCGGACGACGCCATGCCGATGACCTGCGGTGGGCATGGCATCCGCATCGTCTGTCTGGTCATGGACAGCGTCGACTACTCCCGCGAGAACGGATGGAATACCTTGCGGCTGACGAAGTGTGTGAGGGCGATCGCCAACGCCTGAGGTGTCCGTGACCATCCACCCAGGTTCGACCGCGCTGCTGGCCGCCATCCCGCGCGTGCTGGACGGCATCGCCGTGCGCCTCGTTGACGCGGATGGTGCGGCGACCGCGACCTTTGGTGTTCCGGCGGCGGCCAACGCGTCCGAGGTCCGCGCCGAACTGCCCATTGGAGCGGTGGTCGCTTCGTGCCCCTCGCCGACCGGTGCCGTGCACGAACTCGTGCAGGCACTGCTGTCTGCGGTGGCCGAACGCGAACGGCTGGAAGACGACATGGAGAGCATGAACACCAGCTCGCTGCGTCTGCTCGAGCAGGTGTCGATGTTTGGCGAGACGCTGCCGCGGCTCTCGGCTGGCGGCGACGACGCGGAGATCGCAACTCAGGGCGTGCGCGCCTGCCAGCGCGCCACCGGCGTGCAGCAGGTCGTCTACCTCGGCTACGTGCCCGCCAAGGAAGGCTGCGAGATCATCGTGCACTATGTCGGCGACGCGCCGGGTGCTGTGCGAGTGCAACCCAGTCTCGACCACCTCGTTGCGGCCAACGAGGGCCTGTTGGCCGAGGTGCTCGCAGTCGAGGAAGGAATCGTGCTGCGGTCCGTTCCCGAGGG
>JBDSBS010000707.1:0-3971 GCA_039921435.1 Planctomycetota bacterium
CACCGGGAATCCGTCGAGCCCGATTCTCAATGAGGTATATCGGCCCTGATTGAGGTTGGTCGCGTCCAGGGTGAAGCCGATCGGGTATCCGGAATCGCAGAGTAGCGTCGTGCACTTTGCAATGCGCGGGACCTTGCCCGAGGCTGACTGGTCGTAGTAAGCCATGATGGGTAACCCATCCGACGCTATCGCCAGAGACACAAACGCGCCGCGCGACCCATTGTCGAAGGCGTGGTAGGCACTGGTCGCGACGCATCCTGCATCCAGACATTTCGCGTAGTACAAAATCGGCGACCCACCGCCAGGGAAGTTCACATAAGCGACGACAATAGGCAGTCCGTCGGGTGCAATCGCGATAGCGGTAGCTGTTGTGTCGGGGCCCGCTTTCGTCGACACCGATGTCACAAATCCCAAACACTCCGGTGTACTGCATTTCGCAACACGCGGACCGTTGTTCGTGGCATACGAAATGACTGGAATGCCGTCGGAAGGAATCACCAGTTTCGTATAGCCGAGTGCGGGGAACCCAGGGGTATAGAACGTCGTCGTTATCGGCGGAAGGTTGCCGCAGCCCCAGCCGGCACCGTTCCAGCGGGCGACTTGGCCGATGATGCATGTCGGGAGCTGCTGCGAAGACGCGATTTTCGCTGGCGTTATCGCGCCGTCTGCGACCATCGCGGTCTGGATTCCACCGACGGCCACGCCGATCGTTCCGCTGGTCGTTATCGTCCCTCCCGTCAAACCTGTACCCGCTGCGATGCTGGTCACCGTCCCCGCGCCGCCCGCATCAGTTCCGCACGTCACGGTGCCGTCTGCGGCGACGGCGCGAACGTATGACCCGACAGCGCATGTTCCGCTCACCCGCCGCTGCAGGTACGTGGTGTCGGCCGCGATGGTTCCGGTGGAGGTGATTGCGCCACCGCTCAAGCCCGTCCCGGCGGTGACACTGGTCACTCCGGGGTTTTGCCACTGCAGACTCGTGCCGTCGGTGCCGAGCACCTTGTTCGCGGCTGCCCCGGAGAGCGGCGAGAGCTTCGATTGCGTCACGGCGTTATTCGCGATTTGTCCGCTACCGATCGCGCCCGTGATTTGTCCTGCCGAAACAGCATCGACCTGGCCAGCTCGAATCGCATAGGGAGTGGAAAGGAGTGGCTGCCGTGGCGTCATTTCCGGATCCGTGCCGACCGTGATACCGATGAAATACGGCACGTCGAACGCAGCGGTCAGCGCTGAAGACGTTCCCAGCGTTGCAGAGAATACTCCCTCAGTCACCGTCACCGACTGGGTTTCCGAGTGCTGGACAACGCCTCCCGCAGTGTAGAGCCTGAACACCATCGTCAGCGTCGCGTTGACTGGAACATTGCCGCCATCCGTCAGAAAACCCTGATAGTTGATCTTCATTGGAACGGCCGCATGGACCGCGCTCGCAACCAGTGACATTGCGCCGATAAGCAACGTGAGCATGCATGCCACAAGAGCTTTCGATTGAGTGTGCAATGTATTTTCCTGGTTACCGTCAGTTGATCGTACGTACCGCTGTATATACCCAGCGCGCGGCAGCCCGGTCAAGGGCCGAACGCGGTCCCGCAACTGGCGTTGAGGTACGTGCGGATCGACGCCCAGTCCGGGCGCGAGGGCACCGGGTTGACGCCGGTCGCGCCGCTGGTCACCGCCGTACCGGTCAGGCCGAACATCGCGCGCAGGATCATCAGGCCATCGGTCGCCGCCTGGGTGCTGCCGTCGCCGTCGATATCCAGCGCGGCCAAGTTGACGAATGGCGCAATCGCCGCATAAGTGGAGCGTTGCGCGTTCGCGCCCAGAACGCCGGTCGTCACGACGTTACCCGTCATCCCGAGCATGATGCGGATCAGCATCAGCCCGTCGGTGAGCGGGTCGATGACGGTGTTGCCATCAAGGTCGAGGACGCATCCGGGCAGGACGCCCTTGATCTGCGGCCACAATCCAGGCGTTGCCCCGTAGTTGGTGCTGCGCGATGTACCGCCGAAGAACGAGTCGCCGAGCGAAGACGAGAGCTTGTAGTTGGCCGATGCCATGTCGCCGACGCCGTTGTTGAGCGTGCTCGACGGAATCGCGTAATTATCGCTCGACGGGCTCACCGCGAATCCCACCGGACTGGTAAGAAGCACCGCGCTGGCGGCGCAGCCTGTGAGGCACTTGGTCACGCGTGCAATGCGGTCCAGCAATTCACGAATCATTTTCAAGGCTCCGGGTCGCCTGCACGCAGGGCTGGGATCACACAGCAAGCTGCATCGTACACCCCCGTGCTGGTGCGCTTGCGCCAGGGGGATTCCGACCCCAACATTGCCCGGGCGCGGCTGATGGCCCGGCCGAAGGTGGCGGCCCTGCGAGCGCTGGGCAGAAGCGAGGTGGGTTGACCCCGACTCACCGCTGCGGGATAACGCACAGATCGCCGCGTTGATCAGGGGTTGGCCGTGAAGGATTTGAACCCTTCGACCTACTGTCCAGGCGGGCGATAGCCGATCGTCGATGCCTTCTTCAACGCGGCAAGTGTCTCTTCGACGGTAAGGAGAACAGTGGTATGGACGGAGCTGAGCGCTCCACCGGAGCCAATGGCAATTGCGGTGGCAGCCATCGAAACATTGTCCGGCGCCTCCCATAGGTTGTAGCCATCGTTCTCGCCGAAGGCATACCAGAAGCCGTGGAGCTTTCCACCGACCGATTCGATGTACTGCTTGGCTGCAGTGCGGCGATCCTCGGGATTTTTTACGAGCCTGGCCCAGGTCTCCGGGGTGTAACTGAAACGGGTTAGATAGAGTGCCATCGCTCCTCCTCGTTTGTTGGTTCGCGCCGGGCGAAGAAGGATGTTGTACCTGAGCCCGGTCCGCATGGCAATAGCGCCCGATCCGCTCATCGCGGGTTCGCGTGGCCTCAGACCCTTGCGTGAAGTTGCGCTTGAGCTTGCCGCTTACCCATGGTGCGCAGTTTCGAAATGATCGCGAGTTGCTTCGGGCCTGGCGCGGAGTGCCCTTGCTCCCAATTGTAGATCGACTGTGCACTCACCCCTGCCAGCTTTCCGAAGTCTGCCGCTGATAGCCCGAGGCGAGCGCGGAGGGATTTCAGGCCCTTCGCCACGAATCGCGACTTGGGTGCCGTCGAAGTGGTTTCCGGAGTCGGCGCTTTCGGTCGTTGCCGAAGGAGTGCCGCAACCTGACGTTCAAGTGCGGCAACTTGTCGTTTAAGAGTGGCGATGCTCGTTCGCTGCTGAGACGACGCCTTCTTGGTTGACTGCATCTGGGCGGTTAGTTCCCGACGCGAGAGCCGCACAATTTCTTCCTTCAGTACCGCGCCGATGTTCGGCATATGCGACCTTTGTCCACATTGAAAAATTGAGCGTTCGATTATAACGACCGTCAATGCACAGCGACCTTTCGTGGAACCATCAGTCAACTTCGACGAGGCATGCGTCCAGCTTTCTGGTGATCACGTTCTTCATCGATTCGATCCCGGCAATCATCATCGTCGGCACCATACTCTCGCCGCTGGCCGACAGCGTTGCCATGCACCCCATTTACTTCGCGATCATCGGGATCACTTCGATCGCCCATGGGCTGGTGACGCCACCCTGCGGGTTGTGCCTGGTGATCGCCTGTACCGTCGGGGGCAACAAGATCAAGCACGTGTGCGGGACACGCCGATCGGGATGGTCAGCCGGAAGCGAATTCCCATACAGGTGGCCGTGAGCGTCGAGATAAGGACGCATCAACGCAGACTCCCACCCATCAGGCCATCCCCACCTGCGGCAGCGGCGCCACCGCATCGGCCGGACGGCTGGCGATCATGTCGGAGAGTTCGCGACGCACCGCCGCATAGGACTGGTCGTCGAAGCGGTTGACCATTTCCTGCGGATCCTCGACGAGGTCGTAGAGTTCACCCGCACCGCTGTCGAGTTCCAGCGTGAGCTTGTGGCGCTGCGTGCGCACGGTGCGCAG
>JBDSBS010000708.1:0-3362 GCA_039921435.1 Planctomycetota bacterium
AGACTTCGTACGGCAAGCAGAAGTCACTGTTCAGCGACCTCAAGGGCTTGCTCGACAAGCTGACGGCGTCGGCCAAGGCGCTCAAAGGCACGACGGACTTCCTGGCCATGAAGGCCTCGTCGGACGACGAGAACGTGCTGAAAGCCACCGCCAGCAGCAGCGCGACGTCGGGCACGCACACGATCCAGGTGCTGAGCCTGGCGAAGTCCCAGGTCAACTCGAGCTCTGGCAGCGCCAGCGCTACCGCCAACCTGGGTCCGACGGGCACCTTGCAGATCGACGTCGGTGGCAACACCCACCTGATCGCCGTCACGAGCCCCAACCTCAACACGATCGCGGCGGCGATCAACGCCGAAGACGACGCCAACAACCTGGGCGTTCGCGCCGACGTGGTCGACACCGGCAACACCGCCAACGGCGGCGCCGACCGGTACCAACTCGTCGTTCGCTCGACCAAGACCGGCACCGAGGGAGGGTTCAGCATCTCGGTCGACGAAGGCGACCCGGCGTTCGCCGCGGTCATCAACGACATCGCCGACAACGTGCGCACCGTGGCATCGAACGCGCGCATCCAGCTCAACGGCGGCGTCATCGTGCAGCGTTCATCCAACACGCTGGGCGACGTGATACCCGGCGTCACGATCGACCTCAAGTCGGCCCCGATTCCACCGAAGGACGTCACGATCACCGTCGGCACTGACTCCGAGGCGACGAGCAAGAAGGTGAGCGAGTTCGTCGACGCCTACAACAAGGTGGTCGACTTCTTCACGGAGCAGAACACGCTCGATGCCGAAGGCAAGGCCAAGGGCCCTCTCTTCGGCGACGCGACGCTGCGTTCGATTCGTTCCAGTGTGCGTTCGATCGTCGGGGGGTCGGTGTCCAGCACGGGCAACACTTCCTACGAGCTCTTCGCGCAGATCGGCGTCACGTCGGATCGCCAAGGCAAACTGACGTTCAACCAATCGAAGTTCGAAGAGGCGCTTGCCGACGACGAAAACGCGGTTGCCGCCGTCTTCACGAATTCGACCAGCGGCATCGCCAACCGGCTGATCACACAGCTGAGTGTCTACACCGACTCGGTCGACGGCCTGATCAAGACGCGCAGCGAAGGCTACGACCGCCAGGTCAAGCAGACGCAAGATCGCATCGACCAGGGCGAACGCCGCCTCGGAGTGTTCCAAAAGCAGCTCGAAGCCAAGTACGCAAACCTCGAGAGCCTGCTGTCGAAGTTGCAGAGCCAGGGCAACTCCCTGGCCCGCTGACCCATACCGGATCCACGATCCCAAGAACCCCCATGTCCTACGCCCAAGCCGCCGCGACCTACCAGCGCAACGCCATCCTCACGACCTCGCCCGAGAAGCTCGTCAAGCTGCTCTACGACGGCGCGATCAAGAACCTCGAGAAGAGCCGCATCGGCCTTGCCGACAGCAAGACCGCTCGTTCGCCCGAGGTCGGCCAGTCGTTGGGCCGCGCCATCGGCATCGTCGGCGAGCTGAGGGCGAGCCTCGACCACGCCGCTGGTGGCCAGATCGCACGCGACCTCGACCGCCTCTACGAGTTCAGCCTCGATCAAGTGAGTCAGGCCAACCTGACTCGCACCGACACGGGCGTCGTCAACGCGCTGCAGGTCCTGCGCACGCTTAAAGAGGGCTGGGATGGCATCATCCCCGGCTAGCCCGCCGCACGCCGCGAGCCTGACGTCGACCGCGTTCGCGCTGCAGGAGATCACGGCCTGCTGGGACCAAGGCTACGAAGCGCTGGCCCGCGGCGACCTCGACCGCCTGCAAGCGCTCATGGGCATCGCCCAAGAGCACCTGGCCGGCCTCGCCTGTGCGACCCGCGATTCCGCGATCGAAGCCACGTTGCGCAACGCGGCAACTTCGGCCCGGGGTCGCCTAGAGCATGGCGTGCGAGCGGGCCTGCAAGGTCTGGGTGACGAACTGACCCGAACCCGGCAGGGCACCAAAGCGCTGCGTGGCTACTCGGACGCGTCACGACGGCTCGGTGGCAACGTAGAGAAGAGCTGCTGATCGCGATCCGGTAGCGGCGCCCTTGGCCCGCGGTTCGGTTACGACCGACCAGGAAACGGAGGCTGGGACCTGCCTCTTTCGGCGCCGTGAAATGGGCGCCATGGCCGACGAGGTCAGCGGGGGATACTATCGGCATGCCCCACCATGGCTTCTCCCCCATGGTCTTCTCGAAAGGACCCATGCAATGATCACCCGCTCGTTCTCCGTACCGCTGCTGCTGCTGGCGCTGGTGGCGGTCACCACGACGGACAGCTTGTTGGCGCAATCGAACAAGATCCCCGGCCGCGACATCATGCTGCAGGACACGTATTCGATTGCGCGCTACCGCCGAACCGGGACGTATCCGAATGGCGTGCAGGCCATCGGCGCCTACACGATCTGCTGCAACCCCGGCACTTCCGCGATCCCGTTCCAAGCCGCGATGAACGCCAATCACGGCTTCATCCACTACATCCTCGCGCGCGAGTCGAACGGCCGGCTCGAGCAGATTTCCAACTACGCGTGGGTCAAGCACACGTTCGGTTCGAACAACAACCCGAGCCCGTGCGGCAACTGCGTCAACCAGGCGACGACGAGCTTCGTCGAACCGGGCTGCAACGACACCTACGCCAACTCCCAGGCCGTCGACCACTTCAATCTCGGGCCGCCCGGAGAGGTCGACCCGTGGCTCGGCGCGTGGGTGCCGGTGTGCTCTCACTTCGACCGCGGCAATCCGGCTGTCGCGCCGGCACTGCAGTGCGATGGCATCCGCAGTCTGACCCAAACGCAGGCAACCGCACTCAACACGTCGATCGGCGATGCGATGCGGCTCTACGACAGCGACCTCGTCGTGCCGGGCGCCAGCTTCTACTACCAAGCCGGCTACCTGATCCCGGGCGAAGCCGAGGACCTGCGCGGCAACAACATCGGCTCGCGACAGTTCACTCCGACCTTTGGCACCACGCAGTGGACGCTGACTGACGGCCCGTCCTACCTGCTCGGCACGATTCTGCAGCGTTGGACCGGCGCCTCGATCGACTCGAGTCCGAACGGCAGCGACGACGGCCGCTACTACGTCGCGGTCAAGGTGACGGGCCCCACCAACGGGCTCCACCACTACGAGTACGCCGTCCACAACCTCGACAACAAGCGCGGCATGGGTGCGTTCCGCATTCCCGTGTGCCCCGAGGCCCAGGCCCTCAACTTCGGCTTCCACGACATCGATCGCGATCCACTGAGCGACTGGGGCGGCGCCAAGGTCGGCTCGGAGATCGTCTTCCAACCCCACCCGGGCAGCGTGAATCCGCTGCGCTGGAACAGCATCTTCAACTTCTCCTTCGACTGCGACGCGGC
>JBDSBS010000709.1:0-2873 GCA_039921435.1 Planctomycetota bacterium
GCCGCAGTCGCGCGCGCGCACGCAGGTCGCCGCCATCGTCGTACCGCAGCAACTGCCGGCGCTACCAGCGAACGACCCGTTCTTCCGCGCCGCGGCCCCGATCGACCTCGTCTTGCCGTCGCTGTCACTGCTCGGCGCCGACGGGCTCGACCTCAGGCACTTGCAGGCCCTGCGCCTGCTCGTGCTCGATGCGTCGGGTGGGCCGGCGGCGGCTTGCACGGTGCTCGGTTGGGCGTTGCACGACGGGCAGAGCCTGTCGGCAGCGATGGCGACGCAGGCTCGCAGTGACCACGGTGGGCGCGCGGTCCTGCCCGTTCTGCCGGGCACCTTCCGGGTCGTCGTGCTGCACGACTCTGGTCTCGCCCAGCGGGAGATCGACGTGCGCCCCAACCTGCCGGTGCAGACGCTGCGACTCGAGCCGTGGCTGCAGATGAACCTGTGCGTGAAGAAGGCGGACGGTACGCCCGTGCAAGGGGCTCACTTGAGCAGTGAGTTGCGGCGGGGGCAGCGTATCGGCGGGACGCCCGATCAGGTGATGCTGTGGAACTTCCTCAATGAGATGATGAGCGAGGCGATGCGCACGGTTCGCTCGGACGCGCAGGGACGCATCGTCGTGCGCTTCATGGCGGAACAGGGTCTCAGTGGCACGTTCCGCGTAGTCAATCGCACGCGCCCGTCGGATCCGATCGAGCTCGAAGCCCGCAACGATGTCGTGCAGGTCGTTGTGCAATGACGAGCTGCGAGCGGCGTGCAGCCCAGCGTGAAGCGAGCGAACGCCCGAACTGCGGAAGTTGGGCTAGTGCGAGCTGCCGTGGCGCAACGCCATGTGGTCCTGCAGCCGTTCGTAGGAGTTCTTCTGGCGCTTGGCGTACTGCTGCCGCAGACCCTTGAGCACATCGCCGCGCGAGACGATGCCGAGCAGGAGCCGCGAACAGTCGACGACGGGCAGGCGCCGGACTGGGCAGTCGCGGAAGGTCGAAGCCAGTTCGTAGAGGTCGGTCGCGGCGCCGATGACGGAGAACTCGCGGCGCATGTGCTGCGCCACCGTGCCAGGGGGTTCGTCCTCGTAGTGGCAGGCCGCGATCGCGGTCACCGCATCGCGTTCGCTGAAGACACCGACGATCCTGCCGCCGTCGACGACAGGCGCGCCCGAGAAGCCCCGGAGAAGCAGTTCGTCGACCGCGTCGAGCACCAGCGCTTCGGGGCGGAGGACGAAGACGGTCCGCTGCATGACGTGCTCGGCCGTGAGCATGGTTCGGCTCGTGTCCATATGCAGAAGGTTATCCAGACGCGTCGCCAGGGGGCATCCCATGAGGCGTAATCGGTGCGCCCGGCGCAACCCCGAGGATCGGGCGTGCGGCGTCGACCACGCGGCCCAGGCGTTCGACGCAGGGGTCGCAGTTGCTGCCGCAGCACCACCGCCAGGTTTCGTCGGGCTCCGTGGCATGGCGCGTTACGAACGCCAGGTAGCTCGCATCGACGCCTTCGGCCGCCAGCAGTGCGCGAAGCTGCGTTGCGGTGGCGGCGTCGAGGGAATGCGGGTCCATGCGGGTTGGGATAGCGGAACTGCGGTAGCTGGCCAGGGCAGCGTGCGCCATGTGCACAGCACAGGGTACCGATCCGGCCGTGGCATGGCGCTAAGGTTGGGTCATGGCCATGTCGAATCTGCGCGTCGGGGTTCTCGCCGCCTTGCTGTGCTCCATAGTGACTCCCGGGCAGAATCCGGTTGGCCTCACGGTGGAGCAGGCCCTGCAGCTGCGGCAGGTCGCGAACCCGCAGCTCGGGGAAGACTTCGTTGCATTCAACCTCGTCGTGCCGCGCCCGCTCGCCGACGGACCCGGCGGCAGCTACCTGCACCTCGGGGTCATCGACGGACTGAAGGCACTCGGCGCCGATAGCAAGCCGGTGCCGCGTTGGCTCGTCACCGGCAAGGACAGCGCCCGCTCGATGGCCGTGCGGCCAGGGTCGCGCGAGGTGTCGTTCTTGCGCGCGGTCGACGGCGTTCAGCAGCTGTTCGTGCAGTCGATCGCCAGCGGCGAGGCACAGCGTTGGGCCGAGACCCAAGCCGTCGTGGCTTACCGCTGGCGCCGCGATGGCAAGGCGATCGCGTTCACGGTGCTCGATGCGATGCCCGAGCCGCGTGCTGCCGCGCAGGAGCGAGGCTTCGAGCAGGTTGTCGTCGACGAGGATTGGCGGCATCTGTCGCTGTGGTGGTGCGAAGAAGGCGCGCCGCCGAAGCGGCTAACCGAAGGCACGACGGTGTTCGGCTTCGAGTGGTCGCCCGATGGCACGAAGCTGGCGTGTGCGTGTGCACCGAAGAACCTCGTCGACGACAGCTACATGTTCGAACGCTTGCACCTGCTCGACGTCGCGACCAGGCAGCTTGCGCTGCTGGTCGACAATCCCGGCAAGCTCGGCCCGTTCGCGTGGGAACCGGACGGCAAGCGAGTGGCGTATGTGTCGGCCGCGGACCGCAACGATCCACATGCAGGTACCCTGTATGCCGTCGATGTCGAGAGCCACGAGGTCGAGGTGCTGACGTTCGGTTTGCTGGGCATGGTCGAGGGTGTGCAGACTACGAGTCAGGGACTGATGCTGCGCGAAAGCCTCGGCGTGCGCAGCCGCCTGCGCCAGCTCTGCCCGGATCGCACCAAGAACTGGATGGTGCGGCCGCAGAACATGTCCTTGGCCATGCACGATGCAGTCGCGGATGGTGAGCGCGTCGTCTTTGCGGGCAGCACGTCCACGCATCCCGCCGAACTGTTCGTGGCACCGGTCGCCGGTGCCAGCTCGGGCCCCGAGGTGCCGGGCCTGCAGCGGCTGACGGACTCGAACCCAGAACTGGCCGGCAAAGCACTCGGCACGCAGCGTGT
>JBDSBS010000710.1:0-7013 GCA_039921435.1 Planctomycetota bacterium
TCATGGTCGAGATGACGGAAACGGCGAACATCCTCAACAACGCCACGCACAAGAGCCTCGTCATCCTCGACGAGGTCGGCCGCGGCACGAGCACCTACGACGGTCTGTCGTTGGCCTGGGCCATCGCCGAAGACCTGCACGAACGCATTCGCTGTCGAGCCCTGTTCGCCACGCACTACCACCAGCTCATGGATCTCGCTGGCCCCGGCAAGGGCATCGTCAACTGCCGCGTCGCCGTGCGCGAATGGGGTGCCGAGATCGTCTTCCTGCACCGCATCGAACAAGGTGGCACGGACCGCAGCTACGGCCTGCACGTCGCGCGGCTCGCGGGCATTCCCAAGCCCGTGCTCGAACGCGCGCAAGCCGTGCTCGACAAGCTCGACGACGAAGGTGGTGAAGTGCGCGCAGCACTGGTGACGGCGCGCGATCGGCAACGGCCCGGCCTGCGGCAGAAGGAGCTGTTTGCGCCGCCGCTCGATCCGATCCTCGAGGAGCTGCGCAAGCTCGAACTCGACGACCTCTCGCCGCGACAGGCGCTGGATCTGCTGCGGCAGTGGCAGGAACGCAGCAGGCCCGGGTAGTCGACGGGTGCGTCGTCACCGTTCGGCGTGAACATGCCCGGCTGGTCATTGCGCCCAGATGGCCACCGGCAACGTGAAGTCCAGGTTCGTGCCCGGAAACCGGAAGCGTGCGCGAGCTCGGTGGCAAACGCCGCCTCGCTGGGTCACAGCCTCGATGGTGACCTTGCCGGGAATCTCCCAGCGGTAGAGCGACAGCTCCGCAGCGGTCTCTGGCGGCAGCACCCCCGTGCCGCCGAATCCCGTCGACAGCCCGTACCGAGCATCGGCACGACCGGTGGCCCCGGGAGCGCCGACCTGCGGTCGCACGAACATTCGCTCGTCAGGACCCGCCACGGTGATCTCGGTTCGACCGCCGTCGCGCCCGGCGAACAGATGCCCGTGCGGTCCGATGTCGTCGAGCGCGACACCCGCCAGCTGAAGCTCGAGGAAGAAGCCGTTGCCGAGCACGTGCGGGAGCTCGGCGCCACCGAGGAACTCTTCGAACTCACCCTCCTCGCCGATGCGGAAGACGAAGCGGTGCTGTGCGCGAGGCACTTCCAGGTCGGCGGCGGCAACGGCCTCCCCCATGGTCGCCGCCGGACGGACAACAGTGTGCTGCTCGTTGACTGGGAACACTCTGCCGCCGGCGATTGCCACCCAGTTGCCGAGATAGCGGTGCAACAACGATTCACGGTTGCCCAGGATGTGCTTGGCATAGGCGGCTTCGTTGTCGACGCGTTCGGCGGCCACCTTCGCGGCATCGAACCGCGGTGGCGGCGGCCGCGGCGTGCTGTCGTGCGACTCCACCACAGGCGGCGGGTCCTGCATCGACCCGCAGGCCGCAAGCTGTAGTAACGCGACTGTCAGGAAGGGTCGGAACTGCATGATCTGCCTCCGCGACCGATGCTACCCGCATCGAGCCATTCCCGGTGGCATGCGCCGGCTGCAGCGGCTGCCACCGACTTCAGAACCGCACCTGCCAGCCGGCGACCAGCGTCACTTCTCGTCACTCCTCTTCGAGCGGTCCCAGCCTTCGAACCGCGCGATGACCGCGCGGAACGGCTCGGGCACCGGTGTCGGCTGGAACTGCTCGTCGATCGCGCAGTGTGTGGTGTAGCCGACGGCAACCACGCGGTTCTCCTGCCGGTGCCGGATGCGGAAGTCGAAGCGGAAGCTCGTGGTCTTGATCTCCTGCATGCGCACGTCGATCGTCAGCACTTCGTCGAGGTGGGCCGGCGACTTGAAGTCGAGGTGGGCGCTCACCACGACGTTCTCGAAGTCTTTGATCGGCCGACGGCTGTCGGCAAGGCCGAGGTTTCGCAGATAGTCGACACGCCCGACTTCGAGGTATGTGAAGAAGTTGCCGTGGAAGACGATGCCCATTGCGTCGGTCTCGGGCAAACGCACGCGCACCTCGGTGTGGAAAGGAAACGATCCGTCGGTCGACATCACATGCGAACGTGCCCCGCGTCGGCCACAGGTGCAAGGGGCGCGATTGGTAACTGCGCCGGCGCCGGACTCGTCGCGCCTACGGCTGTGGCAGGAACGCGCCAAGTGCGAGTAGTCCCGAGGCCTGGCGAGCCGATACCTTGGGGCACGATGAGCGATCCGATCACCATCCGCCCCTACCAGCCCGGCGACGAGGTCGGTCTACTCGCCGGCCACAACCAGACGTTCACGCCGCACCGCTCATTGGCGCACTGGCTGTGGAAGTTTCGCGACAACCCGACCGGCCAGGTCCACACGATGGTCGCCGCGCACGAGACGGCGGGCATAGTCGGCGCCTACGTGACGCTGCCGGTCTGGTTCTCGATCGAAGGCAAACGCCGCATCGCGGGCCAGTGCGTCGACCTCTTCGTGCTGCCGGACTACCGGCGGCACGGTCCGCGTCCAGGCCTGTTCGTGAATCTGGCGCACGCCCACTACGACCTCTGGGGCGGCAAGGGCGAGACGCAGAACTCGTTTCACTACGGCTGGCCCATCGCGACGTGGCGCATCGGCCAGAAGTACCTGCGCTACGAAATCGTGCGCGACTGGGACTTCCTGTTCCGCGAGCTGCCAACGGGTGGCTTCCCGGCGCGCGCAATCTCGAGCGAACTCGAAGTGCAGCACGTCTTGCGTTTCCACCAGGACACCGACGCGCTGTGGGCCTACTTCGAGAAGGGCACGCAGCTCGCCATCGTGCGCGACGCCCAATACCTGAACTGGCGTTACGCCGACGCCCACGACGTGCGCTACGAACTGTACGAATGCCGCGAACGGCGCACCGGCAAGCTGCGTGGCCTCGCCGTCGTCGCACAACGCGAGTTCGTGCTGCCCAACACGTGCTTCCTCGTCGACTGGCTCGTGCCAGCCTTTGACCACGACGCCACCACAGCACTCGTCGCCATGGCCGAGCAGCGCGCCACAACGTTTCGAGCCACGGCCCTGGCGACGCTGTTCCAGCACCGCGACCCGCGCTTCCTCGCGTTCCAGCGCCTGGGCTTCCTGGTCTACGGAACCATCTACTTCCAAGTCGTCATCCCGTTCGACCAGCCCGACACGCACTTCTATCGCGAGCAGTGGTACCACACGCTCGGCGACTCGGATCTGATCTGAGCCAGCCAGCGTTAGCTCGCCATCGCTTCGCAAACACCATGACCTCGGTGAGCCGGCACTCGCCGCGCGCGCCCGCGACGAATCCGCCGAACACCTTGCGACCTCGATCACCGAGCGCGTGAACTCGTTCATGGGCGGCAACCTCACACTGCTGGCGGCCCGAGGCTGCGCCAGAATCCGCCGATCGCGATCAGCAGCAGCAGCAAGCCCAACGGCACCAGCACGATGCCAGCACCCGGATCGCCGCCTTGCACGCCGAAGCCGCCGAGCAGGAACCCTCCCGGCAGCGCGATGCTCGCACCCATCAGGCAAGCCGACGACAGGCGCGGTGCCTGGCCACCGATGTGAGCGACCGACAGCGCAAAGGCCACGTGCACCAGACCCAAGAACGTGCCATGCGCATGCGCGAGCCGCCACAGCAGCCGGCGCGTCTCGTTGCCGACGGCGAGATACCAGTCGATCTTGAAGCCGTGCATCGACTCGAGCACGCCGCCGAGCAGCACGAACACGAACAAGCTCGCCCAACCAAAACGCAGATGGCGACGCACGAGGCGCGACGTTTCGGGGTCGGAGGTCATTCGGCGAGGTAGACGGGACGGTTGTCGCGGCGCGCGTAGAGGCGCTGAAAGACAGTGGTCTGCAGACCAGACTCCTCCAGCAACAGCGCTGGCCGGGACGCGCCACGATAGCCGCGCGCCCACTTGGCTTGCACCCGTTCGCGAAACACGGGGGCCGGCTCGGCGGCCGCCAGGAAGTCACGACCAATGTTCCTTGCGTACGCGCCGCCATACTCAGCAAGCCACCTGGGCAGTTTTCGCGGAATGGTGTCCGCTGGCCGACCGTTCGGACGTAGTTGTCAGCCGGGCATCACTTCGATGCCCGGCGACAAAACACCCACCGGGGCTCTCCTTGTCTCGAGAGGCACGCCATGAGAAACACTCGTCTTGCGTCTATCGCCCTTGCGTTCGTCACCGTCGGGTTGGTCCTGACTGCGCCGGTCACGGCACAGGTCATCCCCTCCCTCCACCCCTCGCTGCGCGGCGTTCTCGCCGCCGGCTGGCAGCGGTACATCATGTCGATTCCTGCGTCGGTCAATCCGACCCTCGATCTCACCGGCGCCAACGCCCTGATCGGGCAGAGTGGGCCTCTCTACTACCTTGCGGGGTCGGGCTCGACGGAACCTGTGACTCGCACCGTGACGCTTCCCCCGGGCAAGTTCCTGTTCTACCCGCTCGTCACGGTCGAGTGCTCCACAGTGGAGGCGGCTCCTTTCTTCGGGAGCAACTACCCTCAACTCTCCCAGTGCGCCGGTTCGTTCTTCGCACCTTCCGACGTGCTGACCTGCACGATCGACGGGGTTCCCGTGGCCGGGCTGCAGGGAACCCGCGCGCAGTCGCCGCTCTACCGGTTCCAAATGCCCGCGCAGGACAACATCCTGGGCTTGCCTGGGGTCACGGGTGGCCTCTCGGTGACCGACGGCTACTGGATGCTCCTCGCTCCACTTTCGACCGGACAACACGTGATCCACTTCACGGCGCTGCTGACTACTGGCATCGGCGCGGGCTTCACGCAGGACGTCACCTACAACCTCACGGTCCTATGATGCCAGGTCCGCTCGCCTGACGGCCAAGCGCGACGTCTGCGGGCCGGAGGTCATTCGGCGAGGTAGACGGGGCGGTTGTCGCGGCGCGCGTAGAGGCGCTGAAAGGCAGCGGCCTGCAGACCCGACTTGTCCAGCAGCAGCGCTGGCCGGGCCGGGCCACGATAGCCGAGCGCCCACTCGGCTTGCACCCGTTCGCCAAACACGCGGGCAGGCTCGGCGGCCGCGAGGAAGTCGTAGCCAATCAGCGAAGCGTGCTCACCTGGCAGCGAACGCAGTGAACGCTGCGCGTTGAAGCGCACCGCGTAGTACGGATCGTCGAGCAGGCGCGCGAGGTAAGGCGCCATCCAGTCGGTGCCGCTCGCCGCCTGGGCTTCGCTCCAGCCGAAGCTCCAGGCCGCCAGCAAACGTTGGCCGGCGTCGCCCGTGAGCAGCCAGCGCACCGAGGCAGCGACGGTGCGCTGCTCGTCGTCGAGTGCAGGGGACTCGATCCCCCATTTGGTCGCCAACTGTTCTGCCGTCCAAGCCAACGTGCGATCCAGATGGCACTGGTTGCACGCGTTCGGGCGCCCGGTCTCGAGTTCGCTGCGCACACTCGGGTTGGTGATCGCGTGGTTGCGCGAAGCCTTCAGGAGTCCCACGGAAGTGTGACTCATGTGGCAGTCGTAACAGCGACTGCCGCTCGACTCCGGCGCATGGTGACTGTGAAGGGCCAACGCCGCCGGTTGTGCGTACTCGCTGTGGCACTGCGTGCAGGCCGAGTTGCCGCGTTTGCCTTCGCCCAACTGGTCGTCGCACCACGCTGCCGGCGACGAACCGTCGGCCGTGTGCATGGTGTGGCACGAAGTGCAGTCCATCTGCCGCTTCACATCGCCATGCGTGTAACACGGCGAGCGTCGGAGCCCGCTGAACTCGCGGCCTGAAAGGCGCACTTGCCCATCGGACCAGAACGAGCTCGAGAAGAAGTTGGGGTTCTTCGCCAGCTCGCGGCGCAGTTCCGGCGCATCGCGATCCAACGTACCGATCACCAGATGCGTCGTCTGCAGATCCTGGCCAGGCACGAACGGCGAACCGCGCTCTCGCCACGCTTCGAAGTGCTGTTCGCGCAGGATCGACACCGAATGGCAATGGCCGCAGACCTCCGCCGAGCGCGCCGGGGGCAGCGTCCCGGGGTTGACGATCGTGGCGTCGCGGCCTTCGAAGCGCTGGATGTAGCGGCGCAGAGGATTCTGGTTGGCGGCTTGGTGGGCTGCGCCGGGCCCGTGGCACGCCTCGCAACTGATGCCGAACTCGGCCACGTGCGTGTCGTTCTGGTCGATGTCGATGCGCGGGCGCGTGGCGGTAGCGTGGCACATCGAGCAGCTCTGGCTCCAGGCACCTGGCTCCGGTGGGTCGCGGAACTCCGGCGGCAATACGAACACCGACGTCAGCGGCAACCAGATGCGCTCTTCGAGCTTGAAGGCCATCGGCACCGGCGCGAGCTCGCGCCCGAGGCCCGTCGAGTACCACAACACCTGCAGATGGTGCGAACCCGTGAGCTGCTCCACGGGTCGCTCGACGGCTGCGGGTCGCCGACCGCCGCGCTCGAACTTGGCCCACAGCGTGTCGCCGCGCCACTCCAGTACGACGGGCTTGCCGAAGCAATCGAGCTCGAGCCGCTCGAACTCGGGGACCAGCGTCGCGTGCGACGCCACCTGCGTCATCGTTCGATGGAACGATCCAAACCACGAGGCGTGTTCGGCCGGGTGGCACGCACGACAGGCGGCGGACCCGACGTAAGCCGGCTCGTGTACTTCGATGGGTCGCTGCGTTGGCAGCGAGGGAACCGGACTCCCGACCATAGTCGACGCGATCGCGGCCACCATCGCTGCGGCTGACAGCAGCACGGCAAGCGCCACTTCGCGGACACCCGAGCGGCGGAACAACCACAGCGGCAACACCGACAGGCCCGCGACGATTGTGATGGTGACCACCATGAGGGAGCGTGCGCAGTGTAGGCCGACCGGCAGACTGCTGCGAGCGACGGTACATGGCAGCGGCCGGTGGCGACGACGTTGTCGATCGCTGTTCCGGCCGCGTGGTCCATGCTGCCTGTATGGGCCAGCCTGTATAGGATCAGCCTGTCGAGGATCAGTTCAGCCCGATCCTCATCTCCAGACCGTTCGAGATCGCAAAGCCGAACGCGTTGATGCCGGGCGTCAGCGTCGCCGACTGGCTGCGCAGGATCGTGCCCGACAGCAGAGGGTTGTTGGGGA
>JBDSBS010000711.1:0-5064 GCA_039921435.1 Planctomycetota bacterium
CCGGGGCCGTGCCGCCGGTGTTGTTGTTGCCGTCGTAGGTGACGGTGTAGGTGGCCGCAGCGCGATTCACCACCACGGTGTAGGTCTTGGTCGTCCCGACATTGGGTTGATCGGCCGCGAACGGCCCGAACTCCGGCGAGACCACCACCGTGATGGTGTTATTGCCGACCATGAGCGGGATGTTCCCGCTCGGCGAACCGGAGGTGACGGCGTTGCCGTTCACCGTTACGATCGCATTCGAATCGAGCACCGTCGGGGTGACGGTGATGCTGCTGATGGAATTGGAGACGCTCGCTGTGTAATCGATCGTCGCGGGATCAAACGCTGGGGTCAGCGATCCCATACTCAACGTCAGGTTTGACAGATTGTTGGAAGCAATTTCATCCGCGCCGATATCCGGTTTGGTCGCGCTGCGCGAATGGCCGTCAATGTCGATCGTGACCGCCGCGAGCGGCGCGCCGGCATTCGCGGCTGGCGAAGTATTCAAGGCCAGGTGCAGGTCTGTCGCGCTGACAAAGCCAGGGTTGGCCGAGATAGAGTTCAGGTCCTGCCCCGTCGCCGTCTGCCAGTTCGCCAGGGTCGCCCGCGCGCTCGTCAGGAAGCCGACGTTCTGCGCGAAGTAATCATTGTAATTGATGCTCGAGAAGATGGCGGCGGTGGACCCATCATAAACCGCATAGCGAGTCCCGTTCGTCTGGGCGCTCGCCAGGATGTTGTCCCGCAAATCAATTCCGCCAGCTGTGGTGACGGCCGCCGCAATATTGAGAGCCGCCGTGATGCCACTCGATGATGTCTGGTTGGTATTAAGATTGACCGTGTTGGCGTAGATCTTGTACCCGGCTCCGGTATCGATCATGATGCCGTAGCCGTTGTCGCTTGACGTCACTCCGTTGAAGCCCTGCGAGGCGATGTCGGAGATGAAGTTATTGGCCACGGTCACATTTGCCGTCGTCGAACTCTGCGCGAGGTAAATGCCGTTGCTCCCCCATCCCGTGGTGTTGATCTGCTTGATGTCGCTGATCTTGTTCGCGGTGATGGCGCCGCCATTGACCGCGAAGGCCATCTGAATGCCCGTCATCGTCGAACTGGACGAGGTGCTGGAAACGACCCCGTTAATCGTATTCCCGCTGATGACGAAGTCCTGCGCGTTACCGATGAGCAGGCCGCGGAAACCAAGTTTATCGGCCACGACGGTAGAGCCAAAAGTGTTGCCCAGCACCATCCAGTTCTGATCGAAGGTAGTCCCATTCCCGACTAGGTAGGCGGCGTTCTGCACCTTGGTCGCCACGCAATTTTGGATGGTGTTGTTCGAGTTCGCTGCCTCCGCCGCGTTGCCGAAGGTCGTTCCACTGCCGGCGATCACTCCCGCGATCGTTCCGGTGGTCGCAGTACCAACGAGTTTAACGTTCTTAATCGTGTTATTGCTCGCTCCATCGCTGGCGCTCGCGCTCCCGATCCAGACGACAACTCCGGCCGAGTTCGCGCTCGTGATGGTCAGATCTTGAGACGACGTTCCGTTGTTCGACCCATCGATCGTGACGTAATCAGCGCCGTTAATCTTGATGACCGCCGCGGCCCCGGCCGTACCGGTCATGGTGACGGTCGCAGCGCTCGCCGGCTTGATCGTGATCGTGTTGCTCGCGCTCGAACCAGGGTTGGCGTTGATCGTGATCGGGAACACTTCCCCCGTGGCGTTTGGCGTCTGCGGCCCGGCCGTGAAGCTCTCGTTCAGCAGCGTGAAGACCACGGGCCCATTGAGCTCCGAGTTGTTCAACGCCGTCACCGCCGCCGTCAGGTTGGCGTAATCGCCGCCCGTCCCGACCGTCCTCGTCCCGCTCAGGAACGGTACGATCGTGTAACTGCTCGGGGTCGTGGGCGGCGTCGAGGCCGCGGGCGGATTCGCGCTTAGCCCGGAAGCGCCCGCCGCCGGACTCACACTCACGTTCGGAGTCGGGGCGCTGTCCTGGGCCACGATGTAATACGAGACCGTATCGCTTGTTGCCACGCCCGCGCCGAAAGTGAATTGATACTGGTTGCTGCCGAGCGAAGTCGCAGTTGCCGCGGTGTAGGCACCAGCGCTGATTCTCCAATACAAGACCGGCAGGCCCGCACCGCTTGCCGGCACGCCCGAAGCGTCCGTGATGGTCGCAGTCAGATTGCGCGCCGCCGTGCTCGTCGTATTTACGAGTGGCGTGTAGGCAATTGCCGGGCCCGTGACGTCAACTCCTGCTTCGTAGGCGCCCATGCTCGGCGGGTCGACCCGGGTCGCGCCGGTGATGTCAACATAGGGGGTGACGGTGCCGGACAGAGAAGTACCGGTATCCAGGACAGGCGATCCGAGCTGCGGTTGCAGATTCGTGGCCGAGTTGAACAGCGGATTAGCGGAGATAGAGCTGCCATCGCGTCCCGTCTCTGTCGTCCAGTCGGCCAACGTGGTCCTCGCCGTCCCTGCGACAACCGTCCCAGTATTCGCGACCGCATAGGTGCCGGGCCCTGCGCCTGCGGAATAGAGATCATTGAAGTTGGAGGTCAAGCCGGCGTAGTTGCCGGTTGTTGAGGAGTAGCCCAGGGCGATGGCGACAAACCTTAGCGTCGCACTGGTGTTACCCAGCTGCGTGTTGCTAAAGACGTTATCTCGGATGTCCAGCGTCGGGGCCGTGGAGGTAGTGACGGCCAGACATGCCGCCGTTTGACTAGCAGCGGTCGCGCCCGTGATTGTTCCGGAGAACGAAACGCTATTAAAATACACATTAGTTGTTGACCCTAGCCCGCCGCCCAGCACGATACCGCCGCCAAAGTCTCCGGAGGTTCCGTTCGCGGCCACACCGTAAACCACATTGTTGACGATCGTGCTGGTGCCTGAAGTCGCCGCGGACAGACCGATGCCATAAGCGGAGAAGGTCCCACTGTTGATCACGGATCCAACAATGTTCCTCGACACTGTTGCATTCGTGACCTCATTGCCCGCCGATGTTGTCGCCGACATCGCGGTGCCAAACCCGAGTGTAATGCCGAACACGTCAGGGGAACTTGTCTGATTGATCCCGTCGACAGTGTTGCTAGAGATAACGACTCCGTTTTCAAAGCCAACCCAAATTCCGCCCCTCGACACGTTGTTCGGAGTAACGGTATTGATCAGGTTCTGCGTGATGATGTTTCCGGTATTCTTGGCCGCGGCGCTCGCGCCCTGCGAGTAAATCCCGTACTGCGTCTTGCTGATGTTGTTGTTCTGAATCGTGTTGCTGTTGTTCCCCGTGCCGAGACTCGTCGTGCTAATCGTGCTGCTGCCCGCCCCAACACCAAACAGGGTCGTCGTGTTGCTGTTGCCGACCAGATTGAGGTTCTTAACGACGTTGTTCGTCGCCCCGTCGGGGCCGCCCGCAGTCTGCATCCACACCACCGCGGATGATGTCCCCGAATTCGTGTTCGTCATCGTCAGATCGCGCGAGGAAGTGCCATTGCTCGACCCGTCAAGAATGACGTAATCGGCGCCATTCAAAACGATGAGTCCACTTGCGCTCGAACCCGTCATGGTAACGCCGGGTGCACTGGGTTTGATCGTGACCGTGTTCGTCGCGCTCGACCCGCCATTGGCATTGATCGTGATGGGATACGTTTCGACTGCCTGAGGCGCCGTGTAGCCTGGATCAATCAGATTGAAGACGACGGGGCCAGTAATTACCTTCGTGTTGAGGTCGGCCACCGCCAGCGTAAGCGAAGCGTAGTCGCCACCACTTCCGACGGTCTTGGCGCCTGAGATTGACGCGAGAATCGTGTAACTGCTCGGTGTTGTGGGTGGCGTCGACGCGGCCGGAGGATTGGCGCTAAAGCCAGTCGCACCGGCGGATGGGAACGCGCCGACGTTCGGCGTTCCAGCGGTGTCCTGCGCGACCACATAGTACGAAACCATGTCACCCGTCGTGACGCCTGCGCCGAAGGTGAATTGAAATTGATTACTGCCGAGCGAACTCGCGGTCACGGCCGTATAACCGCCAGCGTTGATCTTCCAGTAGAGGACCGGCAACCCGGCGCCGGCTATCGGCACACCGGTCGCATCGGTGATCGTCGCCGTGAGCATGCGGCTGCCAGTGCCCGCCGTATTGCCAAGCGCAGTGTAGGAAATCACCGGCGCGGTCAAATCCAGCGCAATTCCGTTGAACTCATCCGCGCCTACGTCCGGCGTGCTGACGTTCCGCGTCTGGCCGTCAAAGTCGTCCGTGATACCGGACACAGGGACGCCGCCGCTCTCCAGCTGAGTGGCGACGGTCGTATCGATGTGGAGGAAGTTCGCACTCGATCCAGTGGTGCTCAGGAACGGCGGATTCTCGCTGATCGACGCTGAATCGCGCGACGCGACACGGGTCTTGTATGCTCCGATACCTACATCCGTATTCGTGCCATCCGTGTAAATTGTGGAAGCAAAGAAATCGTTATTGTTCGATGCACTGCCGTAGGTGGTCAGCGTCGTCGAGCTTCGGCGATGAGCCGCGGCCAGGCCGGTCCCTACCGGCGTAGTATTGTTGACGAAAATGTTGTCTCGCAAAGTCACGGTCGGAGTGCTTGAGACGCTAATTGCGCTGGACCCGAACAGTGCACCCGAACTCGTGCCGGTAAGATAGACCGTGTTGAAATCAGCGTTGACAGTTGTTCCACCGGAGATGTTGATGCCTGTGAGCGGATTTGCTGCGTTTGCGGCTGTAGTCGTTACGTTGCCAATGAGATTGTTTTGGACGTTGACAGTCGTGCCGCTGGAAACCGTCAGGCCGCTTGCCAAACCGCTCGCGTTGGTACTCGAGATATCGTAGATCTTGTTTCGTGAAAGGCCTTCGGTTGTGCCTGTTCCGCCTGAGTTCAAAATGCCGGTGACGGTTGCGGCCCCGCTGCCGGTCAAGGTGTTCACGTTGTTTTGCGTTACGGTACGAACACCTGCGCCCGAACCGTGCGACATTCCGGTAATCGCTCCGCTGCCGGTGATGCTGCTTACCGTATTCCCGGAAACGATTGTCGGTCCGCCGTCAAAGCTAGTCGTGATGCCGATAATCGCGCTGGAGCCGCCGGTGATGC
>JBDSBS010000712.1:0-4368 GCA_039921435.1 Planctomycetota bacterium
GGCAGGTTCAGGGTGTGTTCGCGCCGCATGGCTTGCAAACGCAGCCGAGTGAACTGCTGCACGTCGACTACGACCGCCGTCTCGCTGAGCGTGACGAGCCGCATCACAGTCGGCCCTCGCGCCACGAGGCGCCCGCTCGTGTGCAGCAACAGTTCGAACTCACCAGCCTGCCGCACCTCGACCGTGGCGCCTACTGCGAGCGGCCGCAACTTGTCGTGGAAGAACAACGGCACGAACGGCTCGTCGTCGACGGCCCGCCACCACACCCGGTCGGCGTTGCGCACGAGCAAGGCTGTTTCCGGGCCGTAGGGCAGCGGCTCCTTGTCGCGCGTTCGCAGCCACGCAGGCCAACCGGGTGTTTCCGGCAAGGCCGGCGCCAGGAACGAGCCGCGCAGCAACTGTGACAGCGGATCCCCTCCGAGTTGCACCCCGGGCAGGCCACCGGGAAGGCCACCGGGAAGGCCACCGGGCGCCGTTGGATAGGCGCCGTAGGTCGACAACCGCGAAGGGAACAGCGGGAAGCCTTGGAAGACCGGCGCTGGCTTTGGTGGAGTCCAGATCGGGTTCAGCGGTTCCACGGGCGCATCGGGCAAGCCCGGCAATCTCGGCGCACCGGGCGTCACACCCTGTTGGGCCACGGCAGTTGCCGCCACCAGAACCGTCACCGTCAAGGCGAACAGAGGGAACATCATGGACCTCCAATCGGCAGGAAGAACGCTTCGTATCGATCGAGGAAGTCGTCGGTCAGCGTCTTGCGCGCGGCGACCGCCACGTGCAGCGGCACATCGACGATCTCGCCAGCGCACATGCCAGCCATGAAGCCAAAGCGCTGCTCGAGCACGAGTCGGGCGGCGCGGGCACCGAGCCGCAGGGCAAAGATGCGATCGAACGCGATCGGCTGGCCGGCGCGCTGCAAGTGGCCCAACACGAGGTGGCGGGCCTCCCATTGCAACAGCGACTGGATGCGCTTGCTGACCATCTCCGCCGTGCCACCGATCTTGAACTCGCCGAACTCGTCCTTCTCCATCGACGAGAGACAGGCACCGTTCTCGAACACGCGCGTGCCTTCGGCCACGGCGATGATCGCGGATCTCCCGCCGCTCTCGCGCAGGCGTTTCAGCCGCGCACAGAGCTCCTCGATGTGTGCGGGCCGTTCGGGCACGAGGATGCCCTCGGCGCCAGACGCGACCCCCGCGTAGGCGGTGATCCAACCCGCATGGCGTCCCATGCACTCGACGACCATGACGCGGCCATGCGATTCGGCCGTGCTGCGCAGGTCGTCCATGGCGCGTGTGGCAACTTCGACGGCCGAGAAGAAGCCGAACGTGAAGTCGGTGCCCTGCAGGTCGTTGTCGATCGTCTTGGGCACGCCGACGATGGGCACCCCGTGTTCGCGGAAGAGCCTATCGGCCGCACCGAGTGTGCCTTCGCCGCCGATGACGACGAGCGCATCGAGTCGGTGTTTCTTGATCGTCGCCAGCACCTTCGGCACCATCGTCGCGGGATCGCGGTAGGGGTTGTCGCCGCTGCTGCCGAGCAGCGTACCGCCGTAGACCAGCAAGTGCTGGAAGTTGGCGTCCTGCAGCGAACGGGTGCGATCTTGCATGAGCCCGCGCCACCCGTCGCGAAAGCCGATCAGTTCGCACTGGGCGGCCAGGAGACGCCGCCCCAGACCGCAGATCGCGGCGTTGAGTCCCGGCGCATCGCCGCCGCCCGTCATCACGCCGACACGCAGGCTCACGACAGTCCTCCGTGCGACTCGTCGTCGATCGGATACTTGGGCCCCGTGAACGGCGCCTCGGTCGCAGGCGGCACCTCGCCGGCCTTCTTGCCCAACTTGCCCGCGTATCCCTGGAACTCGAGGTCGAACTCGACGCGACCGCCGTCGAGCGGACGCACCATCTCGGCAAAGCGGCTGACCATCGCCGAGCGCAGCCGCTGACTCGCAGCCAGGTTGCTGGTGCCTTCCGCACTCTGGAACTGGCCAGTCACGAGGATGCGTTTGGGGCTCGCGGTGTCGACCTGCACGCGCAAGCGCGTCACTTCGGGCAGCGCTTCGCCGGCCTTCTGCAGGCTCACTTCGAGGGCTTCCTTGGCCACACGAACGGGGCCCGACGGCGTCTCGCTGACGACCCAGTTGCTGGGCGGAACGTTCTGCCGTCGCCGCACCAGCCACGCGAAGTTCCAAAACATGAGTGCGACGCACACGGCGAACACGACCCAGGCGAGCGTCGTGTCGAGCGGCAGGACCGCGACGCGGTTGCCACTGAACGCCATCGCGGGGCCTGTGTCGCGGCCGACCGAGTCATAGCCGACGAAACCAGGCTTCAGGAACGTCAGCACGTAGACCGCGGCGGCGGCATTCGCGACGACCAGGTCCGTCAGCAACAGGAGCCGACCCGAAACGCGATGTCGCGATACGCGGTTCTGCGCGGCCATCAGCGAGGCGAGAAGTAGCGGTCGATGAACCCGGTGTCGACCTCGCCGGCGCAAAAGTCCGAGTGGTCGAGGATGCGCAAGAACAGGCTCGCCGTCGTCTTGATGCCGTCCATCGTCAGTTCTTGCAGCGCGCGGCGCGCGACCTCGATGGCGTGCTTGCGCGTGTGCCGGTGGATGATGAGTTTGCCCACCATCGAATCATAGTGCGGCGGCACCGTGTAGCCCTGGTAGACGTGGCTGTCCCAACGCACACCGGGCCCGGCCGGCGCGATGAACGTGCGGATCGTGCCCGGGCTCGGCTTGAAGTTCTGGTCGGGGTCTTCGGCGTTGATGCGGAACTCCATCGCATGCCCGCGCATGCGGATGTCCTCCTGCTTCCACGACAAGCGCTCGCCGGCCGCGACCGTGATCATCTCGCGGATGAGGTCGGTCTCGGTGACCATCTCGGTGACCGGGTGCTCGACCTGTATGCGCGAGTTGATCTCGATGAAGTAGAAGTTCTTGTCCTTGTCGAGCAAGAACTCGACGGTGCCCGCCGAGTGGTAATTGGCCGCATGGGCCAGGCGCACGGCCGCGTCGCCCATCGCCTTGCGGGTGCCTTCGTCGAGCACGGGGCATGGGCTCTCTTCGACGAGCTTCTGGTGCCGGCGCTGCAGCGAACAATCGCGTTCGCCGAGGTGCACGACGGAGCCGTACTGGTCCCCCATGATCTGGATCTCGACGTGGCGCGGCTTCTCGATGTATTTCTCGAGGTAGACCGTCGAGTTCTTGAACGCCTTCTCGGCCTCGCTGCGCGCGGCGTGGTAGCCGGTGACGAGGCTGGGTTCGTTGTGGGCCACGCGCATGCCGCGCCCACCGCCGCCGGCCGCGGCCTTGACCAGCACCGGAAAGCCGATCTTGCGCGCGATCTCGAGCGCATCTTGCTCGTTGCCGACCGGGCCATCCGAACCCGGCACGCACGGCACGCCCGCCTCCTTGGCGAGCACCTTGGCGGCCACCTTGTCGCCGCACTGGGCGATGGCCTTGGGCGAGGGGCCGATGAACTTGATGTTGCAGCTCTGGCAGACCTCGGCGAAGTGCTCGTTCTCGGACAGGAAGCCGTAGCCCGGATGGATCGCTTCGACGTCGGCGATCTCGGCGGCCGCGATGATGGCCGGAATGTTGAGGTAGCTGTCGGCGCTCGCCGCGGGGCCGATGCAGATGGTCTCGTCGGCATAGCGCAGGTGCAGCGAGTCCTTGTCGGCCTCGCTGTAGACGGCGACGGTCTCGATGCCGAGATCCTTGCACGCGCGCAGGATGCGCAGCGCGATCTCGCCGCGGTTGGCGATCAGGATGCGATGGAACATCGTGCCCCTAGCGGAACAGGAACAAGGGCTGGCCGAACTCGACGGGCTCGCCGTTCTTGGCGAGGATCTCGAGGATCTCGAACTCGCGCTCGGCCTTGATCTCGTTCATGACCTTCATGGCCTCGATGATGCAGAGCGTGCGGTCCGCGCCGACTCGGTCACCGACCTTGACGAAGACCTCGGACTCGGGCGAAGCAGAGCGATAGAACGTGCCGAGCATCGGCGACTTGAAGACTTCGCCCTGGGGCTCGGCGGGCCCCGCCGCGCCGGTCGCCGCAGCGCCGCCGTGCGACAGGTGTCCGGAGCCCATCTGCCCAGATCCCATCTGCCCAGATCCCATGTGCCCAGGCCCTGCGTGCCCCGCGGCCATGTGTCCCGCTGGCATGTGCATCTGCGGCATGGCCATGCCAACCGGAGCCGCGTAGGTCACGGTCTGCGGTTCGGTGCGGCGCACACGCCACCGCGTGCCGGCCTCCTCGAGCTCGACCTCGACGACGTCCTTCTGCACCATGAGCTCGACGAGTCGCTCGAGCTGGGCCAGGCGGTCAGGTGCGCTGGCTTTGGCCGAGGCATTTGCGCGGAC
>JBDSBS010000713.1:0-2941 GCA_039921435.1 Planctomycetota bacterium
GGGCGCCTGGCGAGCTGGTTGCACGCCCACGTCTACTACGGCGTCGCCGCCGCAGCAATCGTCTGGTTCCACGGCGGCATGCGCAGCGCCACGACGATGGGCTTCTTGCTCAATGCGCTCAGTTACTTCGTCATCGCCAGTGGCTTGCTCGGCGCCTTCTTTTGGACCTTCGGGCCTACCTGGTTGACGCGAGCCGAGCGGGAGATCTCGATCGAAAAGGCGTATGCGCTCGCGGCGCACTACGACCGCAAAGTCGCCGAGGCCACGGCCGCATTGGCGGCGGCGACCCCGGCAGACGGAGAACGCCTCGGCCGCGAACTCAGCACGTTGCAGGGCCAGCGCGACTCCGTGCGGCGCGAGCAACGGCGTCTGGACGTCTATCGCAACCTGCTGCGCTTCTGGCGACTCTTCCACGTGCCCTGTTCGATCTTGCTGCTGGCCCTCGTGGCAGTGCACGTGCTCAGCATCTGGTACTACTGACTGCCCGCTGGCACCTGCACATGGCAGGCTGCCGGCGGCTCCACATCGGCGTCCTCACACGGCGCCTGCACTTTGGCGTCTTCATCATGCCTCAGCTCGACCACCACGCGGGGAACGTGCCATGACCGACGCGACCAAGGACGCCATCGACCAGCTGCTGGCGTTGCCGCTGTTCGCCGACGTCGACAAGAAGCTGCTCGAGGGTGTGCGAAAGGAAGCCGCCATCACGGCCGGCACCTTCGAGTGGACGCCCGGCGTCGCTGTGCGCGAGGGCTTCGTGCGCTTCGTCACGCTCGGGCATGGTGAGGACATCGTGCGACAGGGAGATCTCACGACCGAACTGATCGTCGTGCTGTCGGGCCGCATCGAGGCCGTGTTGGCTCGCCCCGGCAGCGCCGCGCACCGGCACCGCGTTTACGCCAAGGGCGACTGGTTTGGTGAGGTCAGCGCGCATTCGCACCACCCGGCCCTGACGACGTGCAGCGCCGTCGAACCGAGCGTGGTGGCCGCGCTCGAGGCCCGACTGTTCACCAAGCTCTACGCCGAGGACGACGAGTTCAAGCAACGCATCGACGCCGGCTACCTCGACAACTTGCCGCTGCACCTGCGCGCTTCGTCGCTGTGTCGCGACCTCGACGACGCGGCGATCGCGACGCTGCAAGCGAGCGCCGAACTCAGGACGGTCGACGAAGACGACGTCATCGCCGAGGCGGGCGACGCCGCGGACACGGTCTACCTCGTGCGGGCCGGAGCCATCGCCTGCTACGGCGCAGGCGAACGCGTGCTCGCGTTCTACAAGGGCAATGCGACCTTCGGCGAACATGCAGTGGCGACCTCGGGTGGCGTCTGGCCGGCGACCTACAAGGCGCTCATGCGCACGGCCCTGGTTGCCCTGCCGCGCGCGGCCTTCGATCGCCTCGCTGCACCGGCTCGCACCGGACTCATGCGCGCCGCCAACCGCCTGATCGGCGCGCCCGAGGTCGACGCCGCCAAGGGTGGCGGAGCCGTCGATCTTGGCGGTCGGCTCCTGCTCGACGAACTGCACGTCATGGTCGAGCACGAGTCGGTCAAGGGAGGCCGTGCACTCGTCATCGATCGCACCAAGTGCGTTCGCTGCAACATGTGCGTCGAGTCGTGCGTCGCCGTGCACGACGACCACGTGCCGCGCCTCAGCAAGGTGGGCACGCCGGTGATGACCGACGAGGTGCTCGTGACGGCTTGTTACCACTGCGAGCTGCCGCAGTGCATGCTGTCTTGCGACTACGCCGCGATCCGCCGCGACCCGCAGGGCCGCATCCGCTTCGAGTACGACAACTGCGTAGGGTGCGCTTCCTGCATCGATGGCTGTCCCTACGGTGTCATCCGCCTCGTCGAACCCACACCGCCACCACCGCCGCAGCCTTCGTTTCTGGCCAGCCTGCCGCTGCTCGGCCGCTTCTTCGGCGGCGGCGCGCCAGCGGAGAAAGCACCTGACCTCGGAGCGACCATCGTCCAGATCGGCGGCCCTCTCGCGGGCAAACCCATCGCCCCCGACAAGCCCGACAAGGACGAGAAGCCGCGCACCGCCGGGGCCGGCGGCAAGCTGACCGCGGTCGCCGGCAAGACGATCAAGTGCGACCTGTGCGCCGGGCTGCCGTTCGAAGCGTGCGTCTACAACTGCCCGACGACGGCGATCCTGCGGCGCGAGCCGCAGAGTCTGTTCGACGCGCGCGGGTCGGCCGGACGGAAGGGACTCTGAGCATGGCGCCTCGCAAAACCAGGATCCTGGTCGAGCTGAACGGTAGCGAGCTGCTGTCGACGTCCGAAGACGTGGTCTTTGGCAGTCGCACCGGGTGCGACGTCGTCGTCGACGATCGCGTCGTCGCCGACCGCCACTGCCGCGTCACCTGCGAAGACGGCTTCTCAGTGCGCGACCTCGGTTCGGTGACCGGCACCTGGGTCGACGGCGCGCCGGCGAAGCAGACCACACCGATCACCGATGGCAGCGAGATCGTGATTGGCGCCTCGAAGCTCGTCGCCAGCATCAAGCAGAGCGATGCCACGATGACGCTCGTGCTCGACGTGCAGCGTCTCGCGTTCTGGTGGAAGAAGCCCGGCAAGGGCGTGTTCGACAACGACCCGGACGCAATGGTGCGCACGGAGGTCGACTTCGCACGGTTCCCGGCGCTGCACCTCGGCAACCGCATCGCGATGGTCGCGGCCATCGTGCTGCTCACAGCCAGCACGTTCTTCGGCTTCGTTATGGAGCCCTTGGCGGACCCCGGTCCCCTGCTGCGCGAACACGCACTCGTCGCCGACATCGCCGCCGGCACGCCCGACCCGCACGGCGCGTTCACCGAGTTCGGCAAGCGGCGAGCCGAGCAGGGCTGCAACGTGTGCCACAGCACGGGTGCTGGCACGCCGGCCAGCAAGTGCCTGCAGTGCCACAGCTACCTCGCCGAACCAGCGACGTGGCGCCACC
>JBDSBS010000714.1:0-6564 GCA_039921435.1 Planctomycetota bacterium
GTCCAGGGCCTTGTCCATCGCGCCGTAGAGGTTGGTTGCGCCGCTCGGCCGGAGGCTGTCGAGGAAGTTGCCGAGCAAGTCGTCGCGTGTTTCGTCGTCGAGCTTGACGAGGGCCGGTCGGCCGCCTTCTTGCCGCCAGACGCGCACGCTCTCGCTGAAGACGACCATGTTGACGAGCGCGCCGTCCGGCAACGACATCACGAGCTTCTTCAGTTCGCTGACGACGATCTGCGCCTTCGTCGTCGCGGTACCCGGCGCCGCGCCCGTGGTCGTCGCCTTCAGAGTGATCGGCTCCGCCATGGAGCCGCTGAAGTCGAGCACGAACAGGACCCGGTCCGATTCGATCTCGAGGTTGAAGAACTTCTGGTACTTGTCGGCCGTGGCCGGCGCTTGCCCGGGCTTCGGCGTCGGCGCGACCGCGAAGCTCGCTCCCTCGTGCCCCCAAAACTCCTTCCACGGCGCAATGCTGCCGCGCACGACGGTCTGCCCCGTCAGCCCTTCGAGCAGCTTGTGCAGGCGCAGGTCCATCGCCCAAGGGTCCTTCTTGCGCACGAGTTCGGCTTCGAGCCCGCGGATCAGGGCGGGGATGACAGGCTTGCACCTCAGGCTCGCGAGCGAGAAGCCCGCGGCGCTGCGCACCTGCCAGATTGCATCGCGCACGAGCAGTTCTTCGAGTTTGGTGATCACGAGATCGCGCATCTTGAGTGTCTCGCCGGTCGGTTCTCTGCCCAACGATTCGTCGACATGCGGTTGCATGGCCGTGCCGATGGCGTTGGCAGCCGCGATGCGCACGTTGGGTTCGGCGTCGCGCAGCAACTCGATCAAAGTCGGAACGAGCTCGAGCGTGGCGTCCCTGGCCATCGCATTGACGGCCTTGACGCGCAGTTCGGTCGGCATCGTGCGACAGGCGCGCAGCAGTTCGAGCTGTGCCTCGACGCTCTGGTGGCCACCGAGAATGCGCAAGACGGCGGCGGCGTTGACCTGGTCCTGGTTCTTCTTGTTGGCGCGGATCCCCGGCGCGTTCAGCATCTGCAGGAGCCAAGGCAGGATCCCGTCGCCGGTCATCTTGCGCAGATGCGCACTGGCCATCGTCTGCACGCGCCACGGCTGCAGTTCGCGCTGGTAGTCGATCGTGTCGGTCGACGAAGTGGCGTTGGCCGGCCGCGGTTCGATGCTCGCGGCCTCGAACAGCATCTTGGCGGCGGCGAGCGTGTTCCATTTCGCGAGCTGCGCCATCTGCGCGTCGATCTTGGCGATCGCCTGTTCGTCCGTGCGGTCCTCCTTGACGAGGCGAACGGCGCCGGCCTTGTAGTCCTGCAGCCAGGCGGCGAAGCCTTGGATGTCGGCGGCGAGCACCGGATCCTCGGGCGTCGCGGGTGCTGGCGGATCCTTCTGCGCCAGCAGGCCCGCGGTGAGAATCGCGGCGAGCAGCACCGTGCGGGGGGACGGAATCATGCCCGCACGATTACGCGTTTGGGCGAGGTGGGGGAAGGCCCGGTTGGCGCGCTGCGGCGAATGGTCCGAGCCGGCGAAACGAAACCGGCGAAGCGGGGCCGGCGAATCGAACCGAGGGGCACGGGCGAGCCGACTACCCGCCGGCTTGCTTGGACTCGCGCGGGTCGTCGACGCGCCCGACGAACAACACGAAGCCCGTGCGCGCATCGCGCAGCACGAAGACGAACGGTCGGTCGGCGACAAACACCTTGGGTTCACCCCTCGGTGCCGCGCTGCCGACCTTCAGCACCGTCGCAGTAGCAGCGGCTGCTTCGGCGCCCTTCTCGTCGACGGCTATCCACGTCTTGTGCACGATATCGTCGACGACGAGCAGCTTCTTCGGATCCATGGCCGAGAAGTCGGCGACGCCGGCCGCAAAGGCGTCGAGCATGCCCAGCGCGCGCAGCGGCTCTCGCAGGCGATGGCTGGCGGCGACCCGGAAGCGCGGCAGACTCACGCGCACCCGTTCGACCGTGAGGGTGGCGGCGTGGGCGCCGGTGAGCAGCATGCTCTCGGCCTGTGCCAGCGTGGTTTTGCCGCGCGGCAGCATGGCTTCGAGGCGGATGTATCCGGACTCGAATGGCAGTGCCACGAACTGCCACTGCTCCGACTCGGCGTATTGGAACTGGTCCTCGACGTGCATCATCGGTGCATCGACGCGAGTGCCGTTCGCGAGCTGGAACGGCGCGTCTGCCGTCGAGCCTTCGGGAAACGGGTGCACCCAGCCTGCCTTGAACCAGAGCGCGTTCGTCAGCACGAGACGCGTCGCCTCGCCGACGAGGCCCTCGGGAATCAGGTCCCGGATGCGGTCGTTGGTCGCCTTTGCAATGTGGGCATTGATGGTCTTGCGCACCGCCTCTGGATCCTTCGCGAAGTCGACGACGCGCTGGTCGGCGGCAAACGAACCGCGCAGCAGGTCGACGTAGCTGTCGACGAGCGGAAAGCCCTTCTGGACCCAGATGTCGTTGGCCAGGTGCTGAGTGGCGGGCTTCTCGCCGCCAGACCTACCGGCGCTCGCGACAAAGCCGGATTGCTTCAGCAGGTCGGCAGCGGCTGTGTGCAGAGCGTCCCCTCGCAGCTCTTCGGGCAGGCGGAGCACGCTCGCCAGTTCGGTGGCGGTGTTGCCCTTGGCACCTGGCAGCAGCATGAGCAGCGCGATCGAAATGCTGGCTGGCGAGCAGGTCGAGGAGCCTTGGGCCGCGAGTTTTGCACACAGGTCGGCGGCAAACTCGTTGCACGCCTTGGCCAGACGCAACGTGTCGGCGGCCGGCGCTTGGGCGGCGGTGGGCATGGCGGTGGTTGCAAGAAGGAACAGGACGGTCGCGGTACGGTGCATGTGGTCGGCAGGGGTCAGGGCAACCCGGGCAGGTCGGCCAAAAAAGTCGCGCCTCGACGCAGGTATGCCACCGGAGTTCCGAGTGGCCCACAATACCAGACAATCTCGGTCGACGCGTTCGCCAGCGACTACGGCTGCCGCGTGAATCGGTACGACAGCGCGAACGTCTCGATGCCCGGCGCGACCGGTGGGTTCGCCTCGACGTTGTTGCTGGTGACGAACCGCCAGTTCACGTAGCGGATGTCGCGCGGCGTGAACGGATCGGCCGGCACGCCAAATCGCACGGCGAACGCAGGATCGACCAGTTGATTGGCGTCTTCGACGTAGCTGGTCACTGTGCGATTGTAGAAGTACGTCCACGCGTTCCGGCTCGACGATGAGCCTGGGATCGGCCGCGTATCCCACTTGCGGATATGGGCATCACAGGCTTTGTTCGGGTCGAGCGGGAAGTTGACCGAGGTCGGGCGCAGCTGATTGCGCGCGGCTTGGCTCAGTCCCGCGGAGAGCGGCGTGGTCGTGTTGATCCACGCGTTCCAGTACCACGGTGTCGGGTCGACGACGCTGGCACCACGGAACTGCGGCACGAAGGATGTGCCCGCTGGCAGCCTCGACAGAGGCGGATCGAACTCGTAGGAAAACGACGGCAGCACGTTCGCGGGCAGCGTGCTCTGCCCGTTCTGCAGATAAAACGGGCCCAAGCGCGGATCGGCGAAGCCCTCGGGCACGCGGTGCGGGTTGTTGAGATCCACGAAGCCAGCCGTCATCACACTCTGTCGCTTCACGACGTCGAGCATGATCCAGTAGAAGGTGTTGTCGCCGGGAATCGTCGGCGAGTAGTTGGCGCCAAGCACGAAAGGATTCGGCGGCGCCCAACCACCGGTTGCCGTGGTCCAGCCGAGCTGTCCGGTGCCGACGCACAGCGGTCCTTGCCCAGCGGCTGCCGATCGGCCGGCCGACAGCACGCGGAAGTTTGGCAAGGGACTCGATTGGGTCGTCACCGCGGTCTGCCAGCCGTTGGCGCCGGAAGCGAGGAAGCCATTGCCCAGCGGCAGTTCGGCCGAGTCGCAGTAGGTCCAGAAGTCGGCCAGCAGCGGCAGTGCGATGCTGCCCACGAGTCCGCCCGTGAATCGATCGGGAGTGCTCGGGCTGTTGAGACTGAAGTTCGAAGCGTCGTTCCAGTATGGAACCACCGACGCGATCGAGCCTGGTACGTCGACCTGGCGCCGCCCGAGGCCCTGCGCAAAGGGCGAAGTGATGTACGGCACGTAGGCAGTGGCCGCGAGGTCGGAGCTGGCACCGGCGTCGGTGCCTTGTTCCATCACGGTCTCGTCGCGATAGACGAAGTATGGTTTGGCGAACGCCGGCAACGGCAAGAACCGATTGGTGCCGGCCAGGGGCCGTGCGATGTCGACGGGGTTGATCGTCATAGGCGTGCCCGGCGCACTGCTGGAAGCACCCTCGCGATAGGCAGAATGGGGGAGCGGTGCAGACTCGGTCGCGGAGCCACTGCCACTCGGCGATGGGTTCCAGACGAAGTTCTTCGCGAACTCGAGCCGCAGCCCTGACTGCGGTAGGGCCGGCTGCGCGGAGGCATTGCCGTTGCACGGCGCGGGTCGATACTCGGCGTGACCGAGGAACAGCCTGACGCTGTCGAGCTCGTCGAATGCCAAGTCGGCGCCGACCTGGGGCGCCCAGTACATCTGCTCGATGTCCAAGTTGAAGTCGAATGCGTTCGTTCTCGAGAGGCTGAGGTCGACTTCGCGCCACACGGTCTGCAGGCGGCAGCCAAACGGGTTGAGCGGGTTCTGAATGCCGGCGGGCACGACACTGCCCGCGGTTGCGATCGACGACAGCGACTCGGTGAATGGCGTGAAGATGTCATTGGGGCACCAGGCTAGTGGCGTTCCTTGTGGTCCGGGCGGGGCCTGGTTGACGTTGTCAGCCGTAACGCGCGTGCGGCTCGCCGGGCGCGCCAGCAGTTGGCCGTCCAAGTAGACGAACGCGCCAAACATGTCGTCCAAGGCGAGGGTCGCAGCGACGGGGGATGCACCTGGCGCCTGCACTTCGGAAGGCACGAACATGGATGGCATCTCGTCTTCGTCGCGCGCTGCATACCTGCGCACGATCGAGACGGCGAGATTGTCGAGAAAGAACGGCTCGGTGCCGCGCATGCGAGTGTCGACCGTGAACGGGATCACGATCTGACTGCCGCGGTCGGCAGTGTCGCCTTGCAGATCGACTGGGTTGCCCGACAGGTCCTTGATGCCGCCTTCGGGTGAGTTGGCGATGAGATGCAGGAAGTACCGATAGTCGGCGCCCGGCAGAGCCGCGCGCATCGTCTGGTCGAGGTAGAACCCGACGGTCGTCTGCAGACGCAACGTCGTCTGCGAACCGTCCTCGTCGAACACGCGCGCCGCGATCAAGTGGGGGGTGCGGTACTTCGCTATTGAGAACGTGTTCGGGTCCATGCCGAGCGTGCCTTGGTTGTTCGGCCGGTTCACGATGAACTGCTCGATGCCGGCTGTGCTCGTCAGGTCGCGCGTCGCGAAGAAGAGCGTGTCGGCCCACCGCACGGTGGCGAGATCGACGGGCTTGGTGAAGCGAACGACCGCACCCGCAAACGGCGGCAGGAACTCGTTCGCGGCCGGTTGCGTGCCATCGACGCCGGGCAGCGGTGTCGCCGTGAACGTCAGGAAGTAGCGCGGATCGTCGCCGACGACGATGCCGTTCTCGGTTCGTCCACCGGCGGTGAACTCGGCGATGCACACGGCCTTTGGTGCATTGGCGACGAGCCACGGCTCGCGCTCGGCGAGCGTCGCCGGGTAGCCAGGCACGAGGCGCGGGTCGAGGCTCTCGAGCTCCGGCACGCGGCGCACGCGCACGCGCACGTGCTGGTTCGCGGGTTGGTTGCGGTCGTCCTCCGGATCGACGACGACTTCGGCGTTCGCAAGCGGCACGGCCGAGTCGCGCGAGAGGAAGCGAAAGACGTCGCCGCGGTCGATCTCGTGCGAGACACCGTTCTTGTAGACGGTCACCTCCTGCGTGAAGGCGTTGACGTTCTCGACGCGCTCGAGATACATCACGATCTCGCCTATGAGGCGCAGCGGCAGCGGATCGCGCACGAAGCCGCGGGCCATGTCGGCTGAGGTGTCGTTGGCATTGCCGGAGCGCAGGTCGCGGACCACGGACCGGCGGCCGCGGTTGTTGGCGCCGATCAGCCCAGTGGCATCGGGCTCGCGCAGACCGGGAATCGCCAGCGGTCCTTCGAGTGCCATGGCGATGCGGATGTTGGCGCCGAGCTGGTCGGGCGACGGCGGCAGACCGGCGGCGTTGTTCGCCGTTTGGTACTGCAGCCCCTCGGTGCCGAGCAGCACCGGGTCGAGCACGAGAGAACGATCCTGCACGAGCACGCGCATCGGCAGCGGCACGAACGCGTCGGGTTTCGTCGGGTCCCCGGCGATGCGCAGCAGCTGCACGGCTTCGGTGTTGCGCAAGCCGGTGACGTGTCCCGCAGCGTCGCGCGAGACGAAGAAGTCGTCGGTCACGCCGAGTGGCGCCGAGAACGTGAGTCGGATTGCGGCATTGCGCGGCACGACGCCGTACGGCAAGCCAGGTCCACCCTGACCGAAGACCATCGGTTCGACGACACGCAGTTGGTCGTCGAGTGCGTCGAAGGCCCGCTGGAAGTCGGCGCTCGACAGGTCGCGTGGAATGAGCAGGCGCGGCTGCAGCGT